>CAZPBB010000019.1:0-21624 GCA_964584745.1 uncultured Bacteroidaceae bacterium | reverse complement strand
AATTGGGCAAGGAACTCGGTTTCGATGCCGGTTTCGGCATGAACTCCTACGCCGATGACGTGGCGTCCTACCTCGCCCAGGAAATCGCCGCCCGGATGGGAAAGAAATAATTTGTAAATTCACAGCCGATTTGCCGCTGGGCAGGTCGGCTATTTTACGCTTAAAATCTTGCAACAATGGATAAGAATCAAATTCGCGAAATCATTGCCAAGCGTGTGGCAAAGGAATTGAAGAACGGCGACGTGGTGAACCTCGGTATCGGGTTGCCCACCATGGTGCCCAATTACCTTGCTCCCGGCGTGAAGGTGATCTTGCAGTCAGAAAACGGATTGCTCGGCATGGGTCCCACGCCCGCCGAAGGCCAGGAAGACCCCGAATACATCAATGCCGGCGGCGGCTTCACTTCGCCCGCCACGGGAGCCTGCACCTTCAGCAGCGCCACCTCTTTCGGCATTATCCGTGGCGGCCATGTGGATGCCACCGTTTTGGGCGCGATGCAGGTAGATGAAGAAGGCGATTTGGCCAACTGGATGATTCCCGGCAAAATGACCCCCGGTATGGGCGGTGCCATGGACTTGCTTACCGGTGCCAAATTGGTGATTCTGGCCATGGAACACACCGCCAAAGGCAAGCCCAAAATCTTGAAGAAATGCACGCTTCCCCTCACCGCCAAAGGCCGGGTGAACCTTATCGTTACCGAAATGGGCGTGATGAAGGTTACCCCCAAGGGCATCGAGTTGATTGAAATCAATCCCGAATTCAAGCCCGAAGACGTACAGGCGGCCACCGAAGCCACCTTGATTATTTCTCCCGACTTAAAGCCGATGTGCTGATTCATTCTACCGAGAGAACCAGACCTTTGAGGTATTCGCCCTCGGGGTGGAAGATGTTTACCGGATGGTCGGCAGGCTGGGTAAGTTGATGGAGAATCCTTACCTTGCGTCCGCTTCGGGCGGCCGCGCTGAATACCGCCAGTCTGAAGTCTTCGCGGGAAACCGCCTGCGAACAGGAGAAAGTAAACAGAATCCCGCCGGGGGCGATGGTTTTGAAAGCGATGGCATTGAGTCGCCGATAACCTTGCAAGGCTTGGCGCAGGGCATCGCGATGTTTGGCGAAAGCAGGTGGATCAAGCACGATAAGGTCAAAGTTTTTTCCCTCGCACGTCAGGTAGTTGAAAGCGTCATCGGCCACGGCGGTGTGCGCCGCTTTTTTGCCGAAATTCAGTTCTACGTTTTCTCGGGTAAGCGCCACGGCTTTTTCCGAACTGTCCACCGAAACCACTTCCTTTGCTCCGGCCCGCAAGGCATACAGAGAAAAGCCGCCGGTATAGCAAAACATATTCAATACCCGTTTACCGGCCGCATAACGTTCCACCAAAGCCCTGTTTTCACGTTGGTCAATAAAGAATCCTGTTTTTTGACCTTCCAGCCAGTCAGGATAAAAGCGTATGCCGTTTTCTATCGCCACCGTCCGTTTCCGCGGACTGTCATCGGAGGATGAATCTGAAGGAACTTTCCATATATAACCATCTTTCGGATTCAATCCGGATTTGAAAGGCAAGGTGTTTTCGGATTTGTCGTAGATGGCTGAGATAAATTCACCGCATTCAGCCTGCAAGGCGTTGGCGATGAGTTTTCTGTCAAGATACATTCCCGGCGAATGTGCTTGCAGGACAGCGGTATCGCCATAAACGTCCACTACCAGACCGGGCAAAAAATCACCTTCGCCGTGAACCAATCGGAAAGCCGTGTTGTCTTTCCGATATAAGCCCAATGTTTTGCGTAGCCGGAGCGCCGTTTCGATGCGTTCCCGGTAAAAGTCCGTATCAATGGTGCAAGGCGAGAAAGAAAGGATGCGGACAGCGATGCTGCCCACCTGCGTGTGGCCGATGCCGAGAAATTCGCCTTCAGAGGAATATACGGCGGCTTTGTCGCCTTCCTCTATCTTTTTTCCTTCGGCTTCAATGCCGGCGATGGCACCCGAAAAAACCCATGGATGGTATCTTTTCAAGGAATCTTCCTTTCCTTTTTTGAGAATGATCTTGGGATACATCTGTTTTCTTTTGGAGGGTATAAAGGTAGGTATATCTTTCGGATCGGGACTTTTCTTTTTCAGGAGTGAGGGTATAGAAGCCTATAGGATATAGCGTATGGGTATTCTTTTAGATAGAGAGTGGGCTACCTCTCCCTGTTTTTTCTTTTCCGATGAAGGAAGTATCCGGATGTAAAACCGGGCTTTGTTTTATCTGGTTACAACCTATCGAAAAAATCGTACTTTTGCAATATTATATATTCTTGTAAAAGAGTGAAAACCATGCAGGCGAAAACAAATGAAATACATGCAGGTATATCGAAAAGCCATAAAAGATACCGTGGTTCGTTCTCTTGTATTTTTTTATTACTTTTTATTATAAGTAATTATAATTCATTCTGTCAAGAAATAGATAGTTTGGCTGTTTTTGATGAATGGCTCTCTTCTCAGAGTGATCTTTCGGCGCAGGAACAAATTATAATAACCAAGAAAGCAGAGAGATATAGTGCTGAGAAAAGAGATATTTACAAAAATTATGCTTATATCGCACAGCGTGGATACTTGTATTTCTCTACCGGTTACATAGATTCCTGTATAAGAATCAATATGCTTTTGATACCTAAGATTGAGAAGCAATTGGAAGAAACGGGAGAGACACGTTGGAAAGAACTTCTGGTGGAGTGTTATTCCAAAATCGCGCTCAGTCTGATGTACAACGAGAACAGTGATTCGGCCATGCACATTTATCAGAAGTTGCTGTTGCGTTTCGAAAAAGATTCTATTCCACTTATCAACGCCAAGTGTCTGAATGGTATAGGAGTGGTTTTTGCTTATCGTAAACTGTTCGATTTAGCTGAAGATTATCTTCTCTCGGCATTGGAACAATATACCTTGGCTGGAAACACGCGTGGCATTTTTGCGATTTGTTCCAATATGGTGGCTTATTTTCAAATGCAGGGCTACTATGAGGAGGCTTTACCTTACGGTATACGTGCCTACCGTATTGCCCATGATGAAAAATATGGCGGACAGGATCTTATCTATGCCTCTTTGGCAATGGGCGCCATTTATTCGGGCATGGAAAAATATGATATAGCCTCTACGTATTTCATCGAAGCGGTAAACATTGCCAAGGAAAAGAATTTTAAACATATAGAAGGTTTTGCCGATGCTTCCTATGCACGTAATCTATACCATCTGGGCGAATATGCCAAAGCCCGTCAGGTGGCTGAGTATGCGCTTCAGCAAATCAAAGGCAAAAAATATGCCTTGCAAATGGATTTATTGCAGATATTGAGCGATGTAACGGAAAAGCAAAACGATGTAAACGCCGCTTTGCGTTATTTGCGTGAATATACCATTGTGCGGGATTCGCAAATGGCGATAGAAAACTCGCGGCAGTTGCTTTCCGTTCAGTACCGCTACGACAGATATCGACAGGAACAGGAAGCGCTCAATATCGCCAATGAACTCAAGTTGACCCGCGCCCGTTCACAGAACCGAGTGCTTTGGATCGTGATCCTGTCAATAGGTATTGTATCGTTGGTTGTGGCAACGGTTCTGATAACCAAGCGTATGCTCAAATTCCGTCAGGCGGCGGTGTTGATAAAGGAGGAATCCCGTCAACAGATAAGAACCGTTGAGCAGCAGATAGAGGTAAAAAACAAGGAACTCGCCACCAATGCCTTGCAGTTTTTGCGGCTCAACAACCTACAGGAGTCCATTTTAAAGGAATTGCGGCATCTGAAAACGGCTTTTACCTTGCGTGGCAAAGAAAAGCGCGTGGTTTGCGAAATAGAGGATTTGGCCAAACAGATAGCCTCAGACCGCGAATGGAAAGACTTTCAATTTTATTTCGAACAGGTGGATAAAGAGTTTTTGCGGAAATTGTCGGAACGTTATCCCGACCTTACACCCAATGAGAAACATCTTTGTGTCTTGTTTAACCTCGGTCTTACCAATCGCGACGTGGCTAATTTGACCGGCCGTACGTTACAATCTATCGGTATGGCCAAATTCAGGCTCAAATCGAAGCTGCAATTGGAAAACAGTGATGAACTTACACAGTTTCTGAATGCATTGTAGTAAGGGCGGATAAAAGAGCCGCCTTGCATGACAAGGCGGCTCTTTCCGTACATTTATCCAAACTCGTTAGACTTCTCGCATAGCGAGAAAAGGGTTTTCCGGTAATCAGAATTTTGTGATTTTTTCGCTCTGCCAACCCTTGGCGGTAAGCACCTTTACGATATAGGTACCGGTATTTAAATTTTTAATATTGATTTCTTTTGTGTTGACTCCTTGTGGAAAACTTTGGATCAAGAGGCGTTTACCGGTAATGGAATAGATTGCAACGGCGTGGAAAACCGACTCACCTCCATCTATATTGATCATATTGGCGGTGGGATTGGGATAGATGCGCAGCGGTGAAGCTGATTCGAAAATGTCATTGGCAGTAGGATCCGGTTTCCCTGCAAACATCGCCCGGATCTGTGGTTCGTTGTAGGCCAGGTTATAGTCTAAAACGCTATCGTTCCCCAATACGGTGGGTTTTCCATTGTTGTCTTCTATCCAACGGGTAAAGGTGCAACCTTTTGCCGCGCGGGCAATCAGCCGCACTGTTTCGTTGGCAGGATGCGCACCTGTTCCTTCAATGGTGCCGCAACCTTCAGGTTGCACCGTAACGTTGATGTCGTACAAGGCGGGGACCCGGAAATCAAGTCCGGTTCTTAGCGAAGTGTCGCCATTGGCATACAAGGCGCGAACTCCGAAACGGTAAAGTTTATAGTCCTCGGTAATGGATTGTGTAAAAGAAGTTTGTGAAGCATCGGTTTCACCTGCGAAAATATTGTCGAGAAACACTTGGTAAGCGATTACCTCATTTTCCGTTTCAGGCTTTTGCCATTTCAGTTCTATCCGGCGGTCTATGCGTTCGGCTTCAAGTGTATGGGGGCGGGCAATGCGTACGCGGTGCTCTATCAGACGGAGAGCCGCGGCCGCGTCGATAATACCCGAATTGGCGCAAATGCCTTTGTCATTGCTTTGATCGATGGGTTGTGCCGAAACCGTCAGGATTTCCCTCATCAGGTAAGGGGTAAGCGTGGGTTCGGCGGAAAGGAGCAGGCCGCACAAGCCGCTCACGATGGGTGTGGCCATCGAAGTGCCGTACATGCCATCGTAGTATTGGCCGGCCAAAGATGGATGGCCATTGAGCCTATAGCTTTGGGACGTGCAGTAGGTGGTGCTGAAAATACAGGTTTTGCTTTCGGTGTTGCCGTTCATCAGAAAACCGCCCGGAGAAGCCACCGTAACCCATTCGCCGTAGTTCGAAAACGAAGAAATCTGACGGTTTGAATTAACCGAGGCCACCGAAATGACTCCCGGCAGATAAGCCGGATACATGGGATTGTTCCGATACCTGTCGTTGCCGGCCGCCGCCACAACGATGATTCCGTTGTCGATGCAGGCCTGCACGATAGCGCGGTCGGTTTCGGTAATCGTGTATTTGCCCCAAGAAAGGCTTATCACTTTAGCACCGTGTTCGGCCGCCCAACTCACGCCGGTAAAGCCGTTGCCCATGGCTAAACCTGAGGCATCCGAACCTGGACAGGAGACTCCCATGAGTGTAATGCCCGAACCGATGGAAGCGATGCCGATGCCGTTTCCCCGAATTGCACCTATCGCTCCTGCACAGTGCGTACCGTGCGACCAATTATAAGAAGGACAATTGTTTATATTGTTACAATTGGGGTCTTGCGGAACATTGGCCGGAGGCGCTGCGTTGCCGGTTTGACCGGAAGCGATATTATATTGGTTCGCAGTGTCAATATTCAAATCGGGATGATTGCCCCAGATGGCATTGTCCACCACGGCTACCTTGATGTCTGCGTTGCCGGTCTGTTGCGCCCAAGCCTCTTCGGCCTTAATCAGGTTCAGATGCCAGATATAGTTTCCCGTATAATAAGGATCGTCTTCTTGGGATGGGTCATCGCCTTCTTGTGATTGAGGGTCTGTGTTTTCCATTATCTGTCCTTGGATGTACGCTACCGGAATCCTTTCCACCAATTCTATACGGCTGTCTTGCTCTAAGAGACGGATCAGTTTGTCGGCTTTGGTCGTGCTGTCGAATTTCAATTCGAAAGTACGTTCCAAAACAGGAGACCCCAGTGTACGCATACAGAACATGGTTTGATGCAGACCATAGCTTTTTTGTATTTCTTGCAAGGGAGCAACCTTTTCGGTGGCGATGAAACGGCTGTTTTCCGCCGTTTTGGGACATGCCGATGCTTTAAAACGCACATAAATCGCGTTTTCTTCGTAAAGTTGTCGGGGCTGTGCTGTAGTCTGCGTGGCGGAAACAGCCGCCCAGACAAATAATGCGGAAGCGAAAAATTTTGCTTTCATGATTAGCGTTTCATCAGTTTGTGGGTAAATACGCCTTGTTCATTGCGGAGGCTTACAAAATAAAGGCCAGAAGCCAGGGTGGCGGTTTCGAGGCTCAGGTGGTTTTCTCCTTCTTGGAGCAGGATATTTTCGTTGCGGATGGTTTTGCCTTGGCTGTTGATGATGCATAACGTTGCCGGACCATCCTTTTGCGCATCAAACACCACAAAACATTGTTCGCCGGCAGGATTAGGGTAGAGTGAAAGTTGGCGTTTTACCGTTTGCCCCACCTTGTTGTCGGCCGAATATCCGGGTTTGAGATAAAAGGCCTGCGGAATCTGGTTGTTCCTGCTGTTTTGAAGAAATACCACCGCGCCCATGTTTTCCAGGCTCGAATAGATTTGCGGGCTTTCCGCCCCGAAAGTGTATTCGAAATCCTTATCGACGGATTGGCCGGGATTCAGTACAGAAACCGGTTCTCCCGTTACGCCTGTTACCATTTCACGCACCACATTGTAGAAATCCTTTTCTCCGTTGTGCATGACGCGCGCATGATGTATGGAATCTTCTATAAGGCATATCAGGATACGGTAGTCGTTGGCATCGTTGAGATAGTTGGTAACCGTGGTATGGATTTTAAAAGTGTTGCCTTCGCGTTCCAAAGAGGCTTTAAGTCCGGTGGGAACGGTCTGTTGCTTGAATTTGGCGACTGAATCGCGGAGATGGCGGCCTATGGTGGTGTCTTTATGCGTGAAGACACGTCCGTTCATATATACGGCAGGCGCGGAGTTTACATTATAAAAATCGGCACGTGCCAAGGTCTGTTCCGTTACCGTAGGATCTCCGGCGGCAGGGATATTCACTTGATACTTCACCACCGAAAGATGGCCGCTGTTGTCTGTCGCATTGGCGTTTTCCTCTACAAAAATCGGGTGGACCCAGCTGTTTAAAGGGGCGCAACTGGGGCACATTCCGCTTGAAAACATTTCCAACAGCACGTTTTTTCTAGGTAAATTGGCGTGGAATATGCTGTAAACCGTTGTTGCGGCAACGTTGGTGGATTTTTCGTTGCCGTTGATTTTTTCGGCCCAAAGCCGTACGGTATGGGGGCCGGCCGAGGTCAATTCCATTTTTCTTTCAATGTTGATGGAGGCCGAAGGGGCGATGTTTACGCCCGACACTTCTTCTTTCAATATTTCGTTCTGGTCGGTTTGGCCGCAGAGTGTATAGGAAACGATAGGTTCGGAACCTATATTGGTCAAAATGGCTTTTGCCGTAATGGATTCGGCGTTATCCGGCATGATGACTTCTGCAGGAGTCGCTATACCGCCCATCAAAGCCGCCACGGTTTCGGATTCCGAAACGGCGATGTCATCGATGGCGAGTAGGTATTTGTCTGTGGAATTTTGGATAAAGGCCAGATGGATGTTTTGTCCGGCATATTCGGACAAATCGATGCTGTACCATTTCCAGGCCATTGTGGCCATTTTGACAGACAACAGACTTTGGGTAAAATCATTTTTTGCCTTGCCGTCCGTTGAAAGTCTCACTTCAAAACCGTCGCGGATGTCAGATTCCGTACTCATGGTCTTGGCACGGAATACAAGAAAGGCCTTCTTGTCATCGGAAAGATTGATGACGGGAGTCACCATCCAGCGGTCGGCTGTGGCGGGCTTGCTGAAATACGAAACACTTACCGCAACCATGGATCCTTCTTGATCCCGATATACGTTCCAGGCGTCGTCGAATATGTTGACAGCGCTTGCAGGTTCATTTTCATCGTTATACAAAGTCCACGAAGCGTCCATGCCCCCTACCGCATGACGGTTGAGCACGGCATTCTGAAAATCATCGTGAAACAGCACTTGGCCCGTGCCTGACGCGAGCAGGGCGAGCAAAATCAAGGTTGAAAATACAAAACGTTTCATGGTAATAGATAGATTATTTGCTTAGTTTAAATGAAACAGGGCGACTTCCGACAAGTTTCACGCTTACAATGTAAATGCCGTCTGGAAATGCGGAAAGGCTGAATTCGGTACGATTTGTCCGTAAGATACGTTTCCCTTCCATCGAAAAGACATCGGTATATTCCAATCTGCCGTCCGTACCTTCGATGCGGAAGCAGTGAAGCCCTGAAATTCTTGTTACCTGTACGGTGGTCTGTAAAGAAACTTGATCCGAAGCGGCGTTTTGATCGATATTGATAATCTTGAAGGCCGTGGAATCGAAAGCGTATAAGGTATTTGTTACAGGGCTTTTGTAAAAAACGGACACCTTTACATCGAAAAGGCCTTCGTAGGCGTAGGTTACAGAGGCTTCTTTCCCTTCAACAATCAATGGATCCCCGCCGAAAAACATCCAACGGCAACTGTCTGCTTCCGAAAGCAAATTGATTTCTATCGGGCGGTTGGGTTTTGCCGTAGCAGGTTTAAGGGTAAATCGGGGCTTAATGTCCAGTACGGAAATCACATTTTCTTTACTGATAGTGTTGGAAACCCCGTTTCGGGTTATGGTGAGCGAAGTGGTGAATTTACCCGGTTGCGGGTAATAGACCTCCGGGTTGAGGTCTTCCGAAACGGCTGGCTCGCCGCCTTCGAATACCCAATGGTAAGAATCCGCCCCATTCATTGTGTTATCGTAATAACGGGCTGATTGATAATTGGCTATTTCAGGTGTACGGTTGTGGAAATCCGCCCCCGTGATTTCCCCGTCCTTCCAAACCGTGCAGTCGCCATTTCCCAGATATACCTTGTCTGCCTGTAAAATGGTATTGTCTTTTATCGGACGGATATTTCCGCTGTAAGGGAGTGTGTCATAACCTCTTATGGTTTCGTCTTGAAGAAAGGCGACAATGCTTCCGTTCTTTACCGGAAAGCGGCTTTCGGCATAGCCGATGCCGAAACTGAATGAAAAATCAGCGCTTCCCGTTTCGTCCAATTCCACCATTGTGCCGAATCTGTCGGGGTACATGAAGGTAAGGGCATGGTTTATTTCGGTTTGGTTGAACCATTTGTAGGCCATGTGATCTTGTGTAAAGGCGAGTTGGAGACGGAGCAGACGGTTGGTGTCGTGTGCGGTACGCTGGATATGAATCTTCAATGAAAAACTATCGCGTGAGTTCAAACGGTCGGGGAAATGTTCCACATCCAATTTGAGTTCATAGGGAGTCTTTTGGGCATAGGCTTCCGCTATGATTTGCCGTATCGCGGTGAGTTTGGCCACTTTTTTCCCGTTCACAAACGCGGAGGGGAGCGACCGTAGGGTGTCGTAGTAACCGCTACGGCCATAAGAATCATAATTGTAGAGAAAACTTATTTCAGGACGGGTTTCGCCTATATGATATCCCACAACCGCCATATTGTCGATTTGGGTCGCAACGGCGGTAAGGGTGTCTGTAAGGGCGGGGCAACTGTTGCACCATGTGCCGCCGAATTCTTCCACCAGAATGAAACGGTATGCGACACTGTCTTGGTTTTTTGTTTCCGGATTTTTTGCTTCACTTAGTGCCGATGAACCCAAAAGAATGGCGTAGAGTATAGCCAAAGGCAGATTTTTTCTTCTTCTTTTCGTCATGTTTGGTACAATAACTAGAGTATCCATAAATGTAAAGATACGTTTCAGGAGGGAAAATGTTCCTATTCCCTGATGAAAACGTTTTATAACAAATAAAAGACAGTGTTAAATAAATGATTTTGGATTTGTATAAAATGTAAGGAATAAGGTATATATGTGTATATTTTGGATTGCTGAAAAGGGGTTATGGAAATGGGGTTTTGAAAGAGGAAGTGTTGTTTTTCGCTTTTATGTCTTGTTTGTCTCGGTGAAGCATACTATTGTTACATATAAAGTGTTTATTTTAATACATTTAAATAGTATTGAAATCGAATATTTACATAGGGTTAACAAATGTTTTCGTGTATTGTTTTCTTTATTTATGGAAAGCGTTTTAAAATTGCAAAGAAAGAAAACCATTTAAACTGGACGCAAAATGAAAAAAATTTGTTTTCTGTTTCTCTTTTCACTGATGGTGTCGGGTATGGCGATGGCAGGAGCTCCGCTTACCGGCTACATCATGAAAAGAACGAAACCGGCAACGCTACACACGTTCTCGGAAAGTGCCACCGCTATCGGATATTTGAAAGATGGAGATACGATTGCCGTTTCCGGTAGTCAAAAGGCTTTTAGTGAATATTTTCGCGAAACCATCCTCTTGGGAGGCGACGGCCTTTTGAATATCATGGCCGGAGATACCGTCAAAGGTAGCGGCGTGCGTCCGATGGGAATTGTTTTTCCGTTGGACGGAATGGAGTACACGCATTTCGGTATCTCAGGCAATGGATCGGTGTATTTCGGTACGGCCGATGGCATTGTGCCGGGGGTATATAGCAGATATTTTAGAGGCGACAATGGCGGCAGTTTCATCTATAATTCGTTTGTCCGCCCCTCGACCAAGTACACGAATATGCAGGATGGGCAGTTCGAACCTGCCACGGTTCGGGCAATCGCCACTACCCGTATTCAATACGAGACAGTGGAGGATACACTTTACATCGGGTTTGAAAATCTTTCCGTCATCAATCAGAAAGGCGAAGCCACCCTTACGGCATCGTTCCAATATAAGCTGACTTCAGACGGCGACATAGCTTTGGTTATCGGTAACATTACCCCGACATCGGACGGGGATTTTACGTTCCGTTACGCCGTGCAGTCCCGTTTTACCCGAACTTCCGGTACGGCCCGCAGTTTGTATGGTTGGGACGGAACGTTGAACGATTTCAATCCTGGCGATTTACCTTTAGGTACAGGTTCGGATTCGCTCCGGAATACTGAATACAAACTGATGCCTCCTCCTCCTTGCGAACCGATTTCGGGGCTCGAAATCATTGTGGACGGCAGGATTGAGATAGGGGTGAATGATATAAAGTTTGCCTCTTCCGGCCTCAAATGGGATAAGGAAGAAGCGCCGAATCTTCTGGTGGTGCTTTCCGATCAGGCGGATGCTTTGAAAAATGAACTGGTCGATGGAACGGTGTATAAGGATACCAGTAAGATCGGCGGTTTTCCGACGAGGGTGTCATTGCTTACCGGATACATATATCCTTTCACGGATTTAACTGAAAATACCACATACTATCTGCATATTTTTCCTTTCAATGCCACTACCTGTGCCGGCGGGCCTCTTTATGGACAGGAAACGATAGTGCCGGTTACCACCACGTTTGCCCCTCCGGCAAGCATTTCCGTAACTAAAGTGGAAAGAACCGATATAACCGTAGCGGTTCAAAGTACCGACAAATATATTTTTGCTGTTTCCGAGCAGATGTTGGGCGGGATCAATGTGGCGGCTTCTGTATTAAGAAACGGCATTACCTACACGGAAGGCCAACAGGTGGAATATGGCGATAAGCGTTTCCGTATTGTTGCGGTGGCGGCGGAAGATGCCACCGTTAAGGTTGAACAGCTGCAAGCCGGTCAGGACGCGTACCTTTATGCGTGGTCCATGCGGGGAGAAGGTACCGATGTAAGATATTCCAAGAACTATACGGAAACGGTTGATAAAACAATAAGTGCGGCACCTTTGTATCTGGATTTCGATAAATATGAAAGTGCGGCAACCTTTTTGCCTCCTGCCGGTTGGCACAGTTCCCAAGGTATAAGATATCCGCACTTCGTGATAAGTACGGGAGGAGAGAGAGACAGCTATTTTGACGATAATGTTTTTGCCAGCGATCCGGTATCGATAGACGGCAATGCGGAATTGGCCGGAAAAGCGGCTTATATCTGGGCGGTTTCTCCCTGGATGGAAGGTGCAGGACAGCTTCAGGCCTTGTTTAACATGGCTTTCTTTACTGCGGATGCGTCTTCGGGAGCATTTTCACTTTATAATACATTGAAATCAAGTGATTCGGTTGTTTTCCAAATGCAGGTTCAAGGATCTTCGGACTGGAAAAAGATAGGTTGTCTTGACAAAAATTCGGACTGGAAAGGCGGTATGGGAGAAGTGCTTACCGAGGCGTTCAAGACAGACACCGTATTCCGTATCCGTACGGCTTTTTATCAGGATACGGTGGGATCAAATGTAAGGTTGGCTATCAAGAGTATGGAGATAGAGGAGTTCAGGTCCTGCAAATATGTGAAAAACATTGCGGCGCCTGTAGATGCGATGGGTTATCTTTCGGCCGGGGTTTCGTGGGAAGATGGCAATATTCCCGGTTCGGATCATTTCGTGTTGAATTATGGTCCGGTTGCGCAAGAAGACAAATGGGCGGTGGCCACGGCCCGGAATTTATCGATTGATTTAACCGATTTGGAATCCAATACCTTATATCAGGTAAACATAATGGCTGTATGTGGTGATGGAGATACCTCGATTGTAAAGTCCATAAAGTTCACCACCAAAGCCGAAATTCCCTACAATAGAAGTGATTGGGCGGTAAAAAAATTGGAAGAAACCGGTTATAGTTCACTTAAAGGAAAAGCGGGAAGCACCTTGAGACCTCTCGATTCCGACAAGGATCAAAGCGGGTGGGGGATTATGCAGGACGATCAAGACAAATCTTCCGTGGTCGGTTTATACCGTAGCCTTGCCAATGCCGATGACTCGTGGTTGGCGACCCCTGTCATTTATTCGAAATTTCCCGGCAGGGTAAAGCTTTCCGTGGAATTGGCCGCTTACAACTATAATGACAGCAAGAAAGAAAAACAGGCGGCCACCGGTATCAGCCCAACCGATACATTGTATATCTACCGTTCGGAAACAGGTACGGCCACCGTCTTTTCCGAAATCGTGGGCAGAATCGCCTTGAAGGATTTGCAGGTTGAGCATACCCCGTTTGAATGCGAGTTTTCCGTAAAAGGTTCCACGCCCAATATTTTCGCTTTGTATGTTCCAGGAATTCAAGACGCGGGGGATGTCTTGAATTGGAGCACATTGTCTATGAAATCCATCGATCTTTCCTATGAATGGATAGAGTATCCTGCCGTAACCAACCTCCATACCGAAGGTCTTGGTAAAACGGAGGTTACCGTGATATGGAACGGTGAAGCGGTGGAATATGCGTTGCTTTACAAAAAGAGAAAGGACGAGAAATACGATACGGTATATACCGAAAATACCCGTTACGAACTTACCGGGCTTGCCTCCGGTACGCAATATGCTTATTGCGTGTTCGGTTATTATGGAGAAGGCCGCACCTTGCCTGGAACGTTAAGCGCCGAACGTTACGTCAATACCCTTAAAGAGTGTGTTCCGCCTACGGGACTTGCTGTTGTGGAGGTTTCTTGGCAAGGAGCCACGCTTACCTGCCAATCGGAAAACGAGAGACAGACTCGTTTTACTGCCCAGAATCCCGAACGCTATCCGAATGTCGATTATTTGGTGAGTTGGCGTTCAGGTCGTGATACGATGACCTACAAAGGACTTTTCATGGATGGCTTTGAATTCCCTTACCGTGCCGCCGTTCGTGCCGTATGTGCGCCCGGCGATACCAGCGCATGGTCGGAAACGGTAGATTTCACCACGGCGCCGTTACCTCCTTGCGGTGTTCCTACCCATCTGGCTTCAGATTACAATGCCGCTACCCAAGTGGCAACCTTGACATGGGAGTCGGGTGTGAACAACGATGCCACATGGGTGTTTATCCGCAAAGCAGGAGATATCCGTTACGATACCGCCGAAACGATGGGTAACATCTATATGTTGCCGAATGTGGAAACAGGTTCGGTTTATCTCTGGAAACTGCAGGGCCTCTGCGGCGATTATTTTGTGAGCGACATTACCATCGAGGAAGAAATAAAAGCTACAGCCAATGAATCGGTATCCACTTATGCGCAAGCTTTGTCTATCCGCGTAAACGGTCGTCAGATTGTGGTGGAAAATCCCGAACACCGTCTTGTCAAAGCGCTCAACGTGTATGACGCGACAGGTAAAAAGATCAGGACTTATACCGTAAACGGTACCGACCACCTGTTTATTCAGACAGACCTTAACCAAGGTCTGGTGGTGATAGAAGCGGTGGGAGCCGGAGAGGAAAAAACGACCGTGAAAGCGGTGGTGATGTAAAAGAAGTAAAACCATACAAAAAATACAATAACATGAATTTCATTAAAAAGATGATGTTGGCCGTTTTGTTTTTGGGAACGGCGTGGATGGTTCAGGCGCAGGATACGACCAATCTTGTGATCCAAGGTAAGAAAGCGAAGATTATTTATCTGACGAGTCTTCCCGGGATGCAGAACGGTACGTTGTCCCGCAACGAAGAATATCTTTTCGGTGCAGTGGGAGACCAAGAAGGTATGGTCGGTTACATTTATGAAATCGCTACCGGAAAGGTAAAAGTGTACGAAGATTTCGGTATCGTGGAAGTAAAGGATTTCGACAATTTTGTTGCGACCACCCATATCGTACGTGACGGACAGAGAATCGAGTTCAAATCCCAGGGCCTGGAATCGTTTTCTGCCGCGTATGCTAGCAAAGATTTGGATATCATCAGCTGCGAGACCAAGATCGACGGTCTGTACGTGAGTGTTCTCCTCGATGGGCAGGGCAATATAATCGATACCATGCCCCATGCCGAAGAAGGGCTTACGCCCGGATATGGTTCGTATGTATTCGATATGTCGGGAGATGGAAGCGTGATGGCCGGACGTTCTTCAAAACAGAAAGCCCATACCAACTTCACCCCTGCCATCTGGGACAGAAATGCCCGCAAGACCGTAGCGACGATAATAGACGATGACCAAATGGACGGAACGCTTTACGGAATATCAGAAGACGGTACCATCGCTACCGGTGAAATCATGGATAATCCGTATTGGGTTTCTTATGACAAAACGACGCAACAATATACGCCACACAAGATTCCGCTTTTTTCAGGATATGGTCTGGGTTGGGGAAAACAGGTGAAAATGAATAACAACGTGGTGTTAGGTATAGACCAATTAAGTGGTCCGCAGGTTTATGAACGTCAAAGTTGGCTGTATTATATCGATGAAGACAGAAAAGTTTCGTTGCATGACCACCTGAATTACCTCTATGGTTTGGATTTGAATGAAGAAGAATATCCTTTGTTCACGCCTATTTCCATGTCTGAAGACGGCAGGATCATTACCGGCTACACGATTAACTATGTGTGGTATCCTTATGTGATTCTTTTGGAAGACGAGCAGATTCACCCGCTTGTCAGGAATGTATCGGTCCGGCAATTGTACCGTTCGGCGAATGTGCAGATCCAATGGGATGAACCCATGGTTGGTGATTATACCGTACAAGGATATAGAATCTACAAAGACAGCACGCTTCTGGCCACATTGCCTACGACCCAGCGGATATATACCGATCAGGTTGTAGAAGAAGGTATCCATAACTATCAGGTGCAGGCTTTCTATACCGATGGAGAAGAATCTGATTACAGTCCGGTTAAGAAAATTTACGTAACGGCCACAGATGGTTGTTTGCCGGTAAAGGAACTTACGGCAGGAGTGGTTTACAACCGTACGGTTAATCTTAACTGGGGCTTGCCTTCAGCCGAAATAAGCCAAGGTATGGCCGCTCCGGTAGAACTCCGGAGGAGCGCCGATTCCCGTATCGCGCTTGCCGAAGGCAGTGAACAATCCGCGCCTAAATATATGGCAGAGGAACAGCTTGATTATGTAGGTATTTGGGGTATGCAGAGCGCCACCGCCGGCTCTGCGGTCAGAGTGGGTGATTATTTGTATGTGGGGCACTTCAATTCCAATTTGATTCGGATCTACAATGTATTCACGGGTGCAGTGGCGGCTTCCGTTGAAGTTAAGGATTTGGGTGGCGTTTATGATATGACCGCTCATAACAATATACTTTATTGCGTGTGCAATGATATCCGCAACAGGGTGTTTGAATTGGCCATTTCGGAAGAAGACCCGTTTAAAATCACGCTGTCCAACGTATGGAACGCCAAGACCAAACTGACTCATATCGCTTACCTTGAAGGATTGAACGATGGGAAAGACATGATTCTTACCGGAAATTATAATGGAATGCTGTTCTATAATCCTAATCCGGAAGATGAAAACGATCTCGTACCCGGCATCGCAGAACGTTTTAATTTGAAAGGTCTTATCATCAGCGGTAGTGTTTATCACAATGGCCGTCTTTATCTGGCCAATCAGAATGACGGAAACAGTGCCTTGGTGGAAGTTTTTGATTGGGAAAGCGGTAAGCACCTTTTCACTTCCAATTTGATGAAACTTCCTTCTGTAACATCTGTAATCGGAGACTTTTCTTTGATTTCCGGTATCAACAAAGGTACCCTGGAAGATGGAACGGTGGTATTGGATGTTATGGTTCAACCTTTAACAACGTATAACCATCTTGTTACAGTAGAAATCGAAAGTTCGCCGGATGTAGCGGGTTACAATGTCTGGCGTAACGGCGAAAAGGTAAATGAGGAACTGATCACCGCCCGTCATTATTCTGAAAAGGTTTTCGAACCGGGTGATTACATCTATACGATAGAATATGTTGCCGAAAACGGTTGCACCAGCAAATCGGATGATTATGCCAAGGGAGAGGTAACCATCAATCCTGTAGGAGAGTGTGCGGCACCTCAGCGTGTAGCGGTTTATGAATCCAACGAAACGGCTTGCCTCACTTGGGAAGTGCCTGTGGAAACGGATGGTTTTGTAGGTTTCAATGTTTATCGCAATGGAAAAATGCTTATCGAGGAATTGGTGGATCTCAAGTTCTTTGATAGTGAAATCGAAAAAGCGAAGAAATACGTTTACACTGTTGAAGCTTTTTATGAAAATTCCTGTGGGGCGTCCGATTCGGTTGAACTCGTACCTACATTTGAGGGAACGGCGGAGGCGCCTTCAGCCGTAACATGCGCCCAAAAGAAAGTTGCAAACGGAACGGATGTTACCACCACTTGGGATCTTCCCTATTTTGAAACCCCGTTGGCACTAGGTTATTGCACGGTACCTACCGGTGCCGTTACCTTGAAAGGTTCCAATGTGATTTATGCATTGGTGGGCTGGGATTCCGCCGATTTGGCCAAGTATAAAGACCTGTATGTGGTAGGGATTGAATTTATATTAGGAACAGATAAACTTACCGCCAACGGTATCGTGTATGTGGATGGTCGGATGGTGCAGAGCGAAAGCGCGGGCCGTATCCGTGCGGAGGAATGGAACCGGGTATATCTCAAGAAACCGGTTTCGATGAACCATAACATGATAGACGTGGGCTATGTCGTTCAATTCAATCCGGATGAACTCGATGGAAATGTCTTGGTGCACGACTATGGTCCGGCCAAGGTGGGTTATTCCGACCAGATTTCGCCCGATGGTGTTAACATTTATTCCTTGAAGGCTTCCGATGTGGATGCCAACCTTTGCATCAATGCGCTTGTAGTAAGAAGGCGCGATATGGAAGAAGCCGCCAAGATGCCCGATGTACAGGCGCAGGGATATCTGGAAAAGAAGGCGGTGAGTCTTTCTTCCGTGAATCTTACCGAGGCAACGCCCGTGAATGGCGTGAAGGCCATCAGTGAAAGCTACAGCCTGAAAGGCTTTAACGTTTATCGTGATGGTGAAAAATTAAACGAAACCATTCTGAGAGATTTCTCCTATGTGGACGAAGGCATGAAAGCCGGCGAATATTTCTATTCGGTATCGGCGGTTTATGCGGATGAGGAAGTAACTTCCGATGAGGTTTATGTGGAAATCAGGGATGTGGACAACGACCGCCAAGATGCCGTTTGTCCGGTATCCTTCCAACCCAACCCGGTACAGGATATGCTCTACATCAAGGGTGAATACGCTTCCTTGTCGCTTATCGATATGACCGGCCGTGTAGTGCTCTCGGATGTACGTAACGTGCAAAGTTTGTCGATGGTGGATTTCCAAAGCGGAATGTACTTCGTTAAACTGATGTTTGAAAACGGTCGTTCCTACATCACTAAAATCGTGAAAAAGTAGGGAGGTCGTGTTTATTTTGGCTATTAGACGTGCGGGATTTCCGCATTGTAGTTAATAGTTTTTGTGTTTCGGTTGTGGGCCCCGCCAAATGGCGGGGCTTTTTTTCGTCTCTGTCTGTCCGGTACTTTCTTCGCTTGCAAGGAATTGTTTAACTTTGGTTTTCAATTCCCCAACAAAGGAAAAATGTATCCTATGGAAGAACTGTCCTCCGCCGATAAACGGCAATTGGAAGAAAAAGGCATTTCGCAGACCGATTTGCAGGAACAACTGTGTGGTTTTGAAAAGGGCTTCCCCTTTTCCCGGATTGCCGCGCCGGCTTTGAAAGGAAAGGGCGTGCTGGAAATCGACCCGGCGGAAGTTGAACAATACCGCCGTCTGTACCGGGAAAAGTCCCGGCAGGAGCGGATACTGAAGTTCGTACCCGCCTCGGGAGCGGCCACGCGGATGTTCAAAGACCTCTATGCCTTCTGCGATGCCTGCCGGGCGGGCAGCTCCGCTGCCGGGAAGCCCGAAGTACGGGAGTTTTTTGACCGTCTTTCCGAATTCGCTTTTTACGAAGCCTTGGAAAAGGCCGTTTTAAAGGCAAGAAATACGTCTTTACAAGACTTTTTGTGTCAAGGTGAATATCTGCCGATTCTCGAGGTTTTGCTCGAAGAAGAGGGGCTTTCTTACGGACATCTGCCTAAGGCTTTGTTGCGCTTTCATCGTTACGGGACTGAAAACCGCACGGCTTTGGAAGAACATCTTACCGAAGCCGCGCTTTATGCTTCTTGTGAGGGCGAATGTAACCTGCATTTCACTGTTTCGCCCGAACATCAGGTGGCTTTTGAAAAATACGTGGCGGAGGTATTGCCGGTGTATGAAAAAAGATACGGTATCCGTTACCACATCAGTTATTCGCAGCAGAAATCCTCCACCGATACGGTGGCGGTGAATCCCGACAATACGGTTTTCCGTGATGAAAAAGGCCGTATGGTATTCCGTCCGGGTGGTCATGGGGCTTTGATTCAAAATCTCAACGACTGCGAGGAGGAAATCGTTTTCATCAAGAACATCGATAATGTTACCACCGATGCCTTGCGTCAGGACACCGTAATTTATAAGGAACTGCTGGCGGGCGTATTGGTGGAAAGACGGGAAGCGGTGTTTACCTATCTGCGCCAACTTGAAGACATGCACCAGGTGTGTCCTTCGTTTCTGCAGGAATTGAAAACCTTTGTATGCAACCGTCTTTCGCTTTCGTTGCCCGAAAATTTCAATCAAATGGACCGGCGGACACAACTTGAATATTACAAACGGATACTAAACCGCCCCATACGGGTGTGCGGTGTGGTGAAGAATACCGGTGAACCGGGTGGTGGACCGTTTTGGGTTTCGCCGCAGGGGGAAGGCGCATGTTCGCTGCAGATTGTGGAGTCTTCTCAGATAGATAAATCGGATGCGGAACAGAAACGTATATTCGAGACTTCGGAATTCTTCAATCCGGTGGATCTGGTATGCGCGCTTTATGATTACAAACACCGTAAGTTCAACCTTCTGCAATACGTGGATCCACAAACGGCCTTCATCTCTTCTAAGTCGATACAGGGCAAAGACATCAAAGCCATGGAACTGCCCGGCCTTTGGAACGGCGCGATGGCACATTGGATCACGCTTTTCGTGGAGGTTCCCCAAAGTGTGTTCACGCCGGTAAAAACGGTGAACGACCTTTTGCGTCCCCAACATAAAAACAGCAGGTAAAAACGTTTAAATTTTCACAATATGACAAGTATCAAGAACTACATCGAATCCAATAAGGAACGCTTTTTGGAAGAATTGGCCGGTCTTATCCGGATTCCCTCCATCAGTTCGGAAACCGAACATAAGCCAGATATGGTGAAGGCGGCCGAATATTGGAGAGCGCAACTGCTCAAAGCCGGTGCCGACAAGGCGGAAGTTATGCCCACCGAGGGAAACCCGGTGGTGTATGGCGAAAAGATTATCCATCCTCAAGCCAAAACGGTATTGGTGTATGGCCACTATGACGTGATGCCGGTGGATCCGGTGGAATTGTGGAAAACAGATCCTTTTGAACCGCAGGTTATCGGCGGCAGGCTTTATGCCCGCGGGGCGAATGACGACAAAGGACAATCCTTCATGCACGCCAAGGCATTTGAATATATGGTAAAGGAAAATTGTCTGCCCTGCAACGTGAAGTTCATGCTCGAAGGTGAAGAGGAAATCGGTTCGCCTTCTCTGGAAAAATGGTGCGCCGACAACAAAGAGATGCTGAAAGCCGATGTGATTTTAGTTTCGGACACTTCGATGATTGCGCCGGATGTTCCTTCCGTTACCGTGGGATTGCGCGGCTTGAGTTATGTGGAAGTGCGTGTTACAGGCCCTAACAAAGACCTTCATTCGGGAATTTTCGGTGGTGCGGTGGCCAATCCCGCCAACGTGCTTTCTTCATTGATAGCAGGGCTTATCGATGGAAACGGCCATATCACCGTACCGGGATTCTATGAGGACGTTCTGGAGATTTCATCCGAAGAACGGGCGGCCATGGCGAAAGCACCCTTTGATGAGGCGGCTTACAAAAAGGCCTTGGATATAGAAGAAACACAAGGAGAAAAAGGGTTTTCAACGATTGAACGCACGGGTATACGGCCGTCTTTGGATGTGAACGGCATGTGGAGCGGCTATACCGGCGAAGGGGCTAAAACCGTGTTGCCTTCCACGGCGTGCGCCAAAATCAGCATGCGGTTGGTGCCGAATCAAAACTGGGAAAAAATCGGCAGGCAGATTGCTGATTGTCTACAACAACGTGCACCTAAAAGTGTGAAGGTGGAAGTGAAACTCCTGCATGGTGGGCAGGCCTATGGTGCGGACTTGAAGTCGGAAGCCTACAAGGCCGCCGAAGAGGCCTATATGGAAGTGTATGGCAAGAAGCCCATCCCCACCCGTAGCGGCGGCAGTATCCCCATCATCGCCGTTTTCGAGAAAGTATTGGGAATCAAGTCTATCTTGATGGGATTCGGGCTTGAAGCCGATGCCATTCACTCGCCCAACGAAAGCTACCTTTTAGAAAATTTCTATCGCGGCATCGAAACCATCACTTCTTTCTATCTCCACTACGGGAAGTGATTTTCTTTTCCTCCTGTTTCACTCCCTGCCATATTCGTCTTTCAAAGAGGAATCGGCGGGGAGGGAATTTCTTATTGTTTTACACATCAAAGCAACTACAAAGATGATGCGTGCAATTTGGTTCAAGTCGGT
>CAZPBB010000018.1:0-21829 GCA_964584745.1 uncultured Bacteroidaceae bacterium | reverse complement strand
CCTGCAAGGAAGCCGGCAAACTGGCCGTGGAAGGCAAGGACTACATTGTGCAGGACGGAGATATCCTGCATTTCAGATTTAACGTATAGTTACTGCTGCTCTTCTTTTTCGGTAAAGAAATTCTCTATTTTGGCACGCAGTTGGGCCGGCGAAACGTTGTAGGTGACGGTGCCGAACATGCAATACGAAATCGCGCCGGTTTCTTCCGAGCATACAATGGCCAAAGCATCCGATTGTTCTGTAACGCCGATGGCCGAGCGATGCCGCAAGCCCAGGGCTGTCGATACATTTTTATTGGAAGTTACCGGCAGGATACAACGGGCGGCGATGATCTTGTTGCGTTCTATAATCACCGCGCCATCGTGCAGCGGGCTGTTTTTGAAAAAGATGTTTTCGAGCAGGGCGGAGGAGACGATGGCGTCTATCTTTTCGCCGGTGGCCACCGTTCCCGGCAGGCGGTTCAATTGGGTGAGGATGATAAGCGCTCCCGTCTTTTCCTGGCTCATGTGCATGCAGGCCTGAATAAGCTGGGTAATGTTCAGTTCCCGCCGTTGTATGCCTTTTACCTTGAAACGCCCCGTCCACCAAAGGAATTTGTGTTTCTTGATGGCCGATGGAGTGCCGAGCATGAAAAGCGCCCGCCTTATTTCAGGTTGGAAAACGATAACCAACGCGAGGAATCCCATGCTGATGATCCGGTCGAGGATTTCGGTGGTGAACGGCATGGCGAACTGCTGGGCGATTTTCCAGAGGATATAGATGCCGATGATGCTCAATACGATGTTCAGTGCGGAAGTTCCTTTTACCAGTTTGTAGAACTGATAGGCGAGGAAGGCTACGATGAGAATGTCCAGTATCTGTGCGAAGGTGATGTTTTCGGTCCAGCGGAGCAGAGTTTCCATATAGGCATAATTAGGATACCGCCTTCACGGCATCGGGATTGAGGTCATGATAACGGCGGTAATGGCAAAAAATCTTGACGCATTGGGCGGCTTCCCTTACATCGTGGACCCGCAGGATCAGCGCCCCGTTTTCCAAAGCCAACATATTGGCGGCTGTAGTGGCGTTGAGCGCTTCATGTGGGGAACAATCCAGAAGTTTATACAGCATCGATTTGCGCGACATACCTGCCAATAGCGGAACGTTCAATACCTTGAAATCGCGCAGGTGCGCCAAAAGGCGGTAGTTGTGCTCCAGGGTTTTGGCAAACCCGAAACCCGGATCGATGATGATATCGTGAATGCCTTCCATGCGGGCCATGCGTAGCTTTTCGGAAAAATAGGCCAGCAGGTCGGTTACCACATCCGTGTAGCGTGGATTTTCCTGCATATTGACCGGTTTTTCCTTAAGGTGCATAAGGATATAGGGCAGTTGCAGCTTCCCCACGGTGGCGAGCATCTCCGTATCGTAACATCCACCTGATATATCGTTGATGATCGTTGCCCCGCAGTCGGCGCAACGGCGGGCGATATCGGCCCGGAATGTATCTATGGAAACAGGCAGTGATGGAAATTCCCTTACGATGGCTTTAAGCGGCTTTTCCAGCCTCCGCCATTCTTCTTCGGCATCGGGCAGTTCGGCACCGGGGCGCGAAGAAACGGCACCCAGATCCAAGATATCCATGCCGTCGGAAAGCATTCGGCGTGTTCTTTCAACGGCATTTTCAGGGTCGGACACGCGGCTCTGGCTGTAAAAGGAATCGGGCGTAAGATTCAATATCCCCATGATCTTCGGCTCGTCGAGCGGATAGAAAGTTCCTCCGAGATTGAGAGAATACGCCATTTTCAAAGCATTTACCAAGTTGCAAAAGTACCTAAACATGCTTACTTTTGCAAGACAGCGCAAAGAAATACAGTATGCATGCCAATCAGACCCATCGTGAATTTGAACAGGTGATTTCTTTATGCCGCCGCCTATATATGGCCAAATTGCAGGATTACGGCGCGGCTTGGCATATTCTACGTACCCCTTCGCTTACTGACCAGATCTTTATCAAGGCCAAACGTATCCGCACTTTTCAGATTACCGGAGAACAAAAGGTACAGGAAGACATACGCGATGCCTTCATCGCCATTGTCAATTATTCGATAATGGCGTTGATTCAGTTGGAGCTTGGTTTTGAAGATGCCGTGTTGCCGGTTTCGACGGCTGTTGAGAAATACGATGAATACGCAGGAAAAGCCTTCGATCTGATGGAGCGCAAGAACCATGATTACGGAGAGGCGTGGCGCGGCATGCGGGTCGGTTCGTTGGTGGATATTATTTTGATGAAGATATTGCGTACCAAGCAGATTGAGGATGCGGGCGGGAAAACGCTGGTGTCGGAAGGCTTGGATGCCAATTACTACGATATGCTCAACTACGCCGTTTTCGCTCTGATAAAATTGGGTGGAGGAATCGGGGCGGATACGATGCCCGATGGGCCATCTGCCCGAAAGGAAAACGGAAAAAGAAAAAAATAAAAACGAGTTCAGATGACGGACAGATCCTCTATTCCTGCCTGGATTCCTTCTTACGGAATCTTGCTTTTTACGGTTTTGGCGGCGGTTGCCATTCCGTTTGTTCCCGAAAGGAATCTTTTCTTTCTGGGCGTTTTGATTCTCGGTTTGATTTTTTGTCTGCTGAACCGCAAATATTTTTCCTATTCGGCGGTGGTGGTTACCCGTACGTTGGTGGGGGCGTTGTTTGTTTTTTCGGGTTTTTCAAAAGGCGTGGATCCTTTAGGCACCACCTATGTGATTCACGATTATCTGGAAGCCTATAATATGCCGTGGTTGACCGGGCTTTCGCTTTTCGGATCCTTCCTGCTCAATTTGGTGGAATTCACGGTGGGTGTGTTGCTGCTTTGCAACGTACGTTTCAAATGGACGGTATGTGTGGCCGCGTTGATGATGATTTTCTTTACGGCCACCACTTGGTACGATGCCGTGGCCAATCCCGTGCCAGACTGCGGTTGCTTCGGCAAGGCTTTGGTGATGACCAATTGGCAGACTTTTTACAAGAACCTTGTGCTGGATGCTTGGTTGCTGATACTGCTGTTTTCGCAAAACATCATCAAGAGCCACAAGGGGAAAACGGTGGATTGGACAATCGCGGTGGCGACGGTTGTTCTGTTTCTCGGCTTTGAAGCCTACAATTACCGTTATCTGCCGGTAGTGAATTTTCTGGACTGGAAGGAGGGCGAAAGGCTGTTTCCCGAACATCCGCTTCCTGTGACGCATTATCTTACCTATCGCAACGAGGTTACCGGCGAAGAAAAGGAATACATGTTGGAAGAATGTCCGTTTTCGGATCCCGAATGGACATCCCGGTGGACATTTGTTTCGCGTCGGGATTTCGATCCGAACACCCGCACGGCCAATATCAACATTTTGGAAAAATTCGATGATGAGGACCCCGGAGTTGATGTTACCCGCCGTTTATTGACAGGCGATGGTTTTCTGTTTCTGGTGGCCGTTTATGATCTGGAGGCCTCCTCCGGGAAGGGTATGGAAAAAACGGCGGCTTTTGTGAAAAGGATGCAGGAAGCCGGTTACGAAAGTTGTTTTTTAACGGCATCTTCGGTGGAAGAAGCCGCGAAATTTAAGGAGACTTACGGTCTGTCGGATTTTGCTTTCTACTATGCCGATGATACTTCCGTCAAGGCCGTGATACGGGCCAATCCCGGCATTGTGCTGCTTAAGAACGCGCGGGTGTTGAGACTATGGGATTGGAGAAGGCTGCCCGCACCCGAAGATGTGGATTTCGCTTCGTTCTAACCTTGTATTGAAGAGCTGAAGAGCCGGTAACACAGAATGAAAGTCGCTTTTGCCTGACTCTTCCTAGAAAAAGGATAACGCTATGAGAAGAAAAATGGTGGCCGGAAACTGGAAGATGAACATGAATTTCCAGGAAGCCGAAGAGTTGTTGGATGAATTGGTGGATCGTCTCGACAAGGATCAGGAACGTCATGACGTGGATGTGGTGGTGTGTCCGCCTGCTCCATATCTGGAAATGGCCTGCGATCTCGGCACTTCGGAAGAAGACGAAAACCTTGTGTATTACAGCGTGGGCGCACAGAATGTGAGCGAATATGGAAAAGGTGCCTATACGGGTGAGATATCGGCCGCCATGCTTGCTTCGATGAATGTGGAGTATTGCATAGTGGGACATTCGGAGCGTCGTAAGTATTTTGCCGAATCGAATCAGCAGGTAGCCCGTAAAGTGGAAATTCTGTTGCAAAACGAAATCGTTCCTATCGTATGTTGCGGGGAATCTTTGCAGGAACGGGAATCGGGTAATCATTTCAAGGTAATCGAACAGCAGCTTACCGAAGGCCTTTTTCATCTCAAACCGCTCGATTTCGCCCGTTTGGTAATCGCTTACGAACCGGTGTGGGCTATCGGTACGGGCAAGACCGCCACACCCGCGGAGGCCCAGGAAGTGCATGCTTTTATCCGCAATCTGATACAGGAAAAGTACGGTAAGGAAATGGCAAGGCAGACTACCCTACTGTATGGCGGCAGTTGCAATGCAGTTACCGCGCCCGAACTTTTCGCCTGTCCCGATATAGACGGTGGCCTGATCGGCGGCGCTTCGTTGAAGGCCGATGATTTTATCCGCATCATCAATTCTTTTGAATAGGCTTTGTATGGACTATTTTGCCGTGAAATTGCGCCATGCCATGAGCGAAACGGATGCGGACTTGTGTGTGGACGCTTTGGCCGGATTGGGTTTTGAAAGTTTTGAAACGGAAGACAATTTGCTCACGGCCTATATTCCGAAACCGGAATACGAAAAGAATCTTAGTGCCATCAACGCGCTCTTGGCCGGATATGCGCCCATAACGGAACGCAAAGACGAACTGATTCCCGATCAGGATTGGAACGCGGTGTGGGAAAGTTCCTACCAGCCCGTGCGTTTCGATGATTTCTGCTTTGTGCATGCGCCTTTTCACGAACCGCTCCGGGAAGTGAAGTACAACATCCGGATTGAACCCAAAATGTCTTTCGGCACCGCGCATCATCCTACCACGGCCTTGATGATAAAGTTCCTGCAAGAGAATCCGCCGATTGGCGAGCAGGTGCTCGATATGGGCTGCGGTACGGGCGTGCTGGGCATTCTGGCGGCTATGCAGGGCGCGAGAAGCGTAACGGGCATCGATGTGGACGAATGGGCCTACCGCAACGCGCTCGAAAACGTGCAGGCCAATGGCTTTTCGGAACAGGGCGCTTGTCCATTTTCCATAAGACTGGGGAATGCCCGCCTGCTTTCAGGCATGAAGTTCGACCGCATCATCGCCAACATCAACCGCAATATACTGATAGGGGATATGGAAGCCTATTCGGCCGCCTTGGAATCTGGAGGAAGCCTCTATCTGAGCGGTTTTTATCTGGAAGATATGGAAGTGCTGGAGCGGGCCTGCAATGCAAACAGGCTTTTCTATAAGCAACACAAAACCCAGGATAACTGGGCCGCGATGCGGTTTCGGAAGAAATAAATCAATCTATTTCATTGAAACAGGAATGCTGAAGCAGAACTTTGCCCCGTTCGAGTAGCTCTGATCCACGTAGAGTTCTCCTCCTAAGTGCAGGGCAAGTTGGCGGCTGAGGTAAAGCCCCAGCCCGGACCCTTGCGAGAAAGAATCCAATTTGACGAATCGGTCAAAAATCACTTCTTCTTTTCCGGCAGGAATACCGATTCCCGTGTCCGTAACCTCAAACACGAGCTTGTTCAATCCTTTGAAGTGGTAACTGATAGTGATACTGCCTTGTTTGGTGAATTTGGCGGCGTTGCTGAGCAGACTTACCAAGACTTGTTCCACGTGTTCGCGGTCGGTGGTGATTTCCAAGTCGGGATTGGCGGAATCGAAATGCAGACGCACGCCGGCTTTTACGTGGCTCTGTATTTCCTCCATCGCGTATCGGCAGAGGGCATGTATCGAAACGTTGCGCGTTTGCGGAAACGCCATTTCATTGCTTTCGATGGAAGATATTTCAAGAATATCGTTGACCAAGGTGGCAAGGTAGTCGGTGTTGATTTTAACCAGATTGGCATATCCGTCCAACTGTTTGCGCAATGTTTCGGGGATTTTTTTCACGATCAACTGCGAGAACCCCAGAATGGAGTTGAGCGGCGTACGTATCTCGTGGCTCATGCTGTGCAGGAATTCACTTTTGGCACGGTTTGCTTCCTCTGCGCGTTTGTAGGCTACCACTAATTCAGTCTGGGTCTGATTCAACGTATTGCGTTCACGGATAAGAGACTCGTTGGTGTGTTCCAGATGGACGGCGAGTTTGCGGGAACGGAAATAACTGCCGGTGGCTAAGATAAGCAGGATTATGGTAATGACAAGAGAAGCAAGGATGATCCATATGGTACGGCGGTTGCTCTTGATCGTTATCTGCTGCTGGAGTATTTGCAGATTGGCGTTCTGTTCCTTGAGTTCATCCACATCATAGCGTATCTGCAGTTCTCTGAAGGTTTCATCCGATTTTTTGTTTATGTAATCTTCCAGCATCATGTTGTACTCGTTCAATGCCTGCAAAAGCAAGGTCTCATTGCCGGTGGCACCGGCGGCATCCCGGAGCATCTGTAACATCATGCGGCGATAGTTCGAACCGATGTCTTCCGAAAGACATTTTTGGATAACGGGAATAGCTTCCTTATAACGTTTGGTAGCGAACAGGTAGTATGCGTCGATACGGGGAATCTTCGTACGGTCGCGTTGCGCGTCTGGGTTCCTTTGGCAGATCTCAAGACACTTGTTGTAGTAGTCGTCGATTTCCTTACGGGTCAGCCCCGGGTAATTGCTCAACAGACGGCGGTAGCAGATATAATAGTTTACATCGTAATTGCGGTAGATTCGCCCTATTTCTTCATACCGCTTTTCCAATTGCTTGATGAGAAGCAAGGTTTCTTTGTCGGCGTTGATGGCCTTGAGATAGTCGTTGTTGACCGTATATACAATGGCTGCGCGGGTGTAGAAATTACTTCTCAGGGCGTATAGTTGCGGCGGAAGCTGGTTGATGAGAGATTCAAGCTTGTCCAGATATTCGATGTACAGAGGCCCGGAGGATACATAACCTAAATAGATGCAGAGTGTATTGACGCGTAGAATCTTTGAAAACAGGTCGTTGTCGGAACTGCTTTCGGTTTCGAATTTTTTGATGAATTCGGAGGCTTGCTGATGTTGGGTTGAAAATTTGGCCTGCAGGTTGATGACCTGGAACTGCAGGAAAATATCACATTCTTTTTTCTCGTCCGATTCCGGCATTTCTCGTGCGGAATGGATAAAATAGGAGAGGATGCTGTCGTTGGTGGAGAACAGAATGGAGAGCTGCATGAGCATATCCGTTTCCGTTGGATAATCTTTGGCGTTCATGGCGGTCTGCAGCAATTGCATGCCATACACGCCCTGCATACGGCGGTTTGAAATATCATAAAGGTTATAGAGCACCTTTATGCTGTCTTTGGCCGTGGCCGCAGTATGTAATTCCTCCAATAGTTTTCCGGTGATTACTTCCGTATCATCGGCCGCCTGTGCGCAGAAAGGCATGAGGATTGCGCAACAGGCGAGCAGAAACAGTTTTTTGCCCATATAAAAGTGGGTGCGGATTAGAGGAGATTGATGATTTCAGATTCCAATTTTTCGGGATTGATAGGTTTGGAAATGTAACTGCTGAAACCAATGCTCATGATTCTTTCCTTATCGGATGCAAAAGCATAGGCGGTAACGGCAATGATAGGTACGGAAGTCGAGAGCTTGCGGATTTCCTTGGTGGCTTCGTAACCGTCCATTTTCGGCATGCTGATATCCATCAGGATAAGGTTGGGATTATGCTCTTTAAAGAGGGCTACCGCTTCTTCGCCATCCCATGCATGAACCAGATTGTAAGTGTCTTCCAATAAGGCTTGCAAGAGAAGATAGTTATTCTCGTTATCTTCGGCAATCAGCAAGGTGGCCTTGTTGCGGGATGTCGATTGAGGGGCAGGCGCAGGGGCAGGTGTCGGAGCAGCCGGAGCGGGTGCGGGAACCTGCATCGGAGCAGGAGTTGGAGCCGGAGCCGAGGCAGGGGCAGATGCGCTCCCCGCGTTCTGCATACCGGCAAACTGTTGCAACAATCTGCTGTTGGTGTCTATGAGATCGGCATACAGTTTCCTTGTGGCGGCATTGTCTTCATCGGCAACCTTCTGGGCATAATCCACAACCATGCCTAAAGGCGTGCGGATATCCTTCAGAAAGGATTCTCCCTGTCCTTCGGCCATAAGGACAAACTGTTGCAACAACTTGCTGTTGGCGCCTATAAGATCGGCATACAATTTCCTTGTGGCGGCATTGTCTTCATCGGCAATTTTTCGGGTATATTCCACAATCATGTTCAGGGGCGTGTGGATATTATTCCAAAACGCTTCAATCTGTTCTTTCATGGTGATAAAATTTCCGTTTTAACATTACAGCAGGATGAAACTCTTGTTGAGCATCGATTTGAGTTCGGTGGTAAGTGTTTCCGCTTCTATAGGTTTGGGAACAAAACTATTGAAACCGCTTTCCCGAATCCGTTTCTGATCGGAAGCGAAAGCATAGGCGGTAACGGCGATAATGGGCACGGATTCCGAGAGTTTGCGGATTTCCTTGGTGGCTTCATAACCATCCATCTTGGGCATATTGATGTCCATCAGGATAAGTTGCGGATTGTGTTCCTTGTACATGGCCACGGCCTCTTCTCCGTCCCAGGCATGCAACAACTTATAGTCGGCTTCGAGAATGGATTGGAAAAGCAGATAGTTGCTTTCGTTGTCTTCAGCCACCAGAACCGTGATTTCTTTTTTCTTGATGCTCGCGGTAGGTGTTTTCACTTCGTTGAGAACTCCCTCATGTTGCAAAGGAAGATAGGGAATCGTGAACCAGAATTTGCAACCGAAACCTTCTCCTTCGGACTCAAGACCGATGCGGCCGCCCATTTTCTCGATAATCCCTTTGCTGATAGACAGTCCCAGACCGGTACCTTGCGCGAAATTGTTGAGTTTGGAGAATCGCTGGAACAGTTTGGTCTGATTTTCTTTGGAGATTCCCATTCCGGTGTCCTTCACGAAGAAATAGAGTTCATCTTCTTTCAAGGTGTAGCCGAAGTCGATGGAACCCTGCATCGTGAACTTGTTGGCGTTGGTGATCAGGTTGATCAATACCTGAGACAAGCGGTTGGGTTCTGTCTGGATATGACATTGCTCCAAGCCGAGTATGCAATTGAGCTTGACGTTTTCCCGGATACGCAATCCTACCGATTTCTCGATGGTATGCAACAGATCGTTGAGATCCACATCCTGATAGTAAAAGTCGAGCGTGTTGGCCTCCACTTTTGCAAGGTCGAGCACATCGCTGATAAGTTGGAGAAGCAACTGGTTGTTGGTTTTGATGATATCCATGAACTTGCGCTTCTTTTCTTCGTCATCGGTGCGGCCTATCAGGTTGGAGAAACCGACAATGGCGTTGAGCGGTGTGCGGATTTCATGGCTCATGTTGGCAAGGAACACCGATTTCATGCGGTCGGATTCCATCGCTTTTTCCCGCGCCTTGATCAAGTCCTGTTCTTGTTTCTTCCGTTCGGTAATCAACAGCAAGGAACCGGAGATAACGGCAGGATGATTCTGTTTGTCGTATTCGGTAACGGTGGCGTTGATTTCCAGCCAATAGACATGTGCGTCTTCTTTGGAGGAGAGCAGACGGAATTCGGTTTTGGCATATTGGGTCCGTCCTTCGTAAAGGTCAACATAGATAGCCCGGATACGTTCCGCATCATCGGGATGTATGCGTTCTATATAATCCGCATCGTTGATTATATAAGCGGCGTGTTTCTTGGAGTATTGCGCCTTTACGTCGATATGTTTGAGAATGCGTTGCGCTTCGCAATAGATGCGGTGTTCATAAAGACTCCACCGCCATGGAATGATATGGGCCAGACTCAGAGTCAGATCCAATTTACTGGTCAGTTGCCGCAAGTTGTTTTCAGCCCGGGTACGCGTGGTTACATCGATGCAGAAAAGTTCTATGTTGAGTCTGTTGTCGGGTTGATTTTTCTTTTCGGGGAAATACAACCGGAATTCATGATAGGAATCCGACTGTTTGAAATAGTAGGTGAAATTTACCGGCATTTGGGTCTCCAGCATGGTCTGTACGAAGCCCGAAATATATTCGGCCGGAAACAGTTTGTCGGGTCGGTCGGGTATCGAATTTTCCTTGATCAGATTCAGGAACGAGTCGTTGCCCGAATGATACTGGATATCGCACACTTTGCCTGTGTTGGAAAAGATTACATAGGCCTGGGTGTATCCGATAGGCATGTTGTTGATGAGGCTCTGATGCTGCTTGAGATAGTCGATTTGCCGGTGTTGGAAATAGAGGCTTATGCAGAAGACCAGAATGATGGCGATGATGAGTCCGATGCAAAGCAGTATCTGCCATTTGTAGTGTTGCCAGAAGGTGGGTGGCTTATTGATGAATTTCGTGCCGGGCGGGCAGAGAGAAACGGGAATATTCAATTTTTGGAGTTGCGCGTAATCGACAATGGGACCGGATTTCAGATCTTTGGTCAATACAAAAGGAATGGAGCGCATGGAAGCCCCTTCCAGCATGGTGTCAACCATGTGGAGGATCGTTTGACGCAATTGATCGTGGTCGGGAAAATATCCGGCGATGGCACCCTCATTGAGATAAGGTTCACGGAGGGTGAAAATGGGTTGTTTTACGGAAGGCATCAGGTTTATACCGGCAGAGAGAACTTCTTTAAAGCCGAGAGTTCCTTCACGTCCGTAAAACCAAGCACAGAGCAAGATACCGATACTCGGATCATAATTGGTAAGGTAGGACTGCAGTTCGATTACATTATTTCGGTGGCTGACGAGCCATTCACATGCTATATCGGGATGCTGGGTAGCCATGTACTGCTTGATGTTCATGGCTACATGCCGGTTTTGATAACTGGCATCCGCAAGGATAATGAGTTTGCGTATGGTCGGTTGCATGCGCAACATCATTTCCGTCGTGGCTGTGTCATAATCGGGATAGACAAGGCAGGTAAGATTGTATTTGCTTTGTAGATCTTCCAAAGGAAGATGCATGGACTGTATACAGGGGTCGGTATCGCCGGTGATATAATATTCGGGAGGTCCGTAAACATCGGACTTGGATACCAATACCATGGGAATGTCTCCCCATTCTTCCACAATGCGGTCGCGCAAAGTGATGCCCAAGCCTCCGATTAAGAGCAGATAGTCGGGATGTTTGTCTTCGAAATGCCGGAACACCCCGTCTATGGTACGATCAAGATAATCATTGTTGGTAATCAGCGAGACGTTCATGTAAACGGGGTCGATGATAAGATCGGGTTTGTCTGCGAACCCCATTCTGATCGCCGTCAGGATATCCTTTGCCCAAGGAGCGGCTTCGTGATAGGCACTGATGACGCCCAATCGTTTCTTTTCAGCTTTTTGTTGACCGAAAGCCGTTCCCTGAAGGAAAAACGGCAAAATCAAGATACAAAAGAAAACAGTAAAGATCCGGTTCCTTCCGGAAAGGCTGTTTCTTAAAACGGGATCAAAGAATTTGTGTACCATGATAAATTACGCTTGCTTGTCCGGTTAAACAAAGGCCGCTCTGTTGAGATTGAGCGGCCTTTGCTCTCGTGTTTTTGTCGCATCGACAAAGATAGTATAAAAAATAGACTATTTGTCTTTTACAGGACGAATTTTTATACCGTAGCAACGGTCGAATCCGTTCAGTTCGTTTCCGGGATTCATTTGAATATACAGTTGTTCATACATAACAGAAGCAGAGAAACAGGCAGCCAAAGATTCATCGCACCAACTTCTTTTTACATTGCCGCCCTCAATATATCCACCGGGAAGATTTTCACGCGTATCAGCGTTACGGGATATTTGCGTGCTAAGGGAGGAAGACCAATAATAATAATCGGTGGTGTTTTTTAATGCGCCGGAATAATTGTAATAACCTGTCTGCGGCAGGAAAAGCGTGTTGCCGTTGGGAGCGGTGATGAGCAATCCGGTTACTCCGTCCTGGGTGGTTTCTACTGCGTCTTCAGCCGTATTGATCAGATCCACCCATTCTTCCGCGGTGGGCATACGCCAACCGTTGCCCAATCTTACGGCGGCGGCATCGTCCATGGATTCCAATACGGTAAGACCGTCTTCGCTCAAGGCTGTGTTGGCGTGTTGCCAGGTGTATTTGGTCAACTTGGCCGCATTGTTGAAGAATTTATAGTTGGTATAATCCTTATAGCTGGTCTTGTTGGTGTTGGAGAAGGGGTAGTAGCTGCCATCGTTGGTATAGGTTACTCCGTTGTGCGTAAAGGTTTTGCCGGCGGCATCATCGATATTGAAGATTTCGCCCCAGGCATAGTAGCCTTCAAGGTTTTCGGGAGCCCAGAGAATGTCTCCTCCCATATCGATACCTCCGTCTGTGTTATCGGGGGTGTCGTCCGTTCTGAACTTGTAAACGCGTACGCCGGTCTGACCGTAGGCAACATAGATGTAGCCCGTGGCCGGATCGTAGGTAACGAAGTTGGGTGAGTGACGCAAGGAGGTTTCAATGCTGGCAGGAATGTCGGAAGTGGGCAGACCGGTGTTTTCATCGTAGGTTTCCACTTCGAAAGCATAGAGGTTGAGGGTACCGTCTTCCGCGATGTCATAGATACGCAGACCACTGGCTGTGGCGGTGAAGAGGTAGTTTTCATACGTGCACAGACCGATGGTCATCAGGTTGTTGTTTACCACTTGTTCGCCGGTGGTGAGGTTCACGCCAATCAAGCCGTTGTAGCCGCAGGCCACGTAAGCGTAATCGCCTTTGATGGCCATGGTGTGTTTTCCGTAGAAGTCGGCCGTTTCACCGGTAAGTTCCCATTCGCCGGTTTTTTCGTTATATACTTCGCGGTCTTTCATCGCAGAGCGGAGTTTGACACCGGTTTCCACCTTGTTGCCGGCCATGTCTTCGATTACGGCACCTTCACCTGAATCGTACAGCACATAGGCGGTTCCGTTGGCCGAAAGAACGTATTTTCCGCCAAAACCGGCCATATCTTCGGTCATGGGTTCGATTTCGTTCTTTTCGGGTTTGATGTAGTCGTAAAGTACCCCTTCCATATTGGGATTGAAGGTGGCATATGTGCCGCGATAACCCGATACGGCCAACATCTGGCCATTGTATTCGGCAACGGCGTTTACCGAAGCACCGGGGAAACCGATGCGGGCGATGTTGTTTTCCCCGATAATTTCCGTACCGTCCGCGTTCAGTTCCGCACGGCCGATGGCACCGCCGCATTCAGAACTGGTGGCCGACAGGAACAATCTATTGTCGGCATACAAAACATGGTTGAATTTCAGTCCTTTGCCGGAGTTGATATAGGAAGTGAGCGTGGGTTGGGCCATGTTCATGTTCACGATATCAAGGGCACCGCCCCATTGCGTGGCGGGATCTTTGGCCTGATAGTTGGAATGCCAGGTAACATAAACGATGTTGTTGTCGGCATCGTTATTGGGGTTCACGGCAACCGAGGTGGCCGACCACATCAGATCCTGACGTTCCTGAGGCGCGGAAATAGAGGCTACAAAGGCCAACCGATGTCTTTTGGGAATTCGCTTGCTCTGTTTCACAACTTTCAACCGACTGTTGTCGGTGGTCTTCTTCAGGGTAATCGCATTGGTGGACGGTTCTTTGGGATTCTTCCCATCTTGCTCGCAACCGACCAACAAACTTACCGAAAGCGTCACGGCCGCTATGGCCATGCTCTTTAAAAATAAACGTTTCATTTTGATAAAGTTTTAGGTTAGTTATTTACTATTTTTACTATGATTGGTTTTTATTTGCTTGCGCCCTTGGTCTCTTCGGGGGAAGGTTTGTCCTTAACCGGCCAGATACCCATCCCACAGCAACGGTCGTGCAGGTGCATATAGGGTTTCTTGCCGAACTTGGAGTGCGGTGCAACAAAGCAGACCGCCTTGGCTTCAAGACACCATACATTGCGAAGTAGTTGATCCGTTTTATTAAAATACTTTTTCTTGAAAGAGGCAGCCGACATAAAGCCACCGGGCCACCATTTGCCATCTCCATCGTATAGGCCAACGACATCGGACAAAGAAGACGTCCAATAGAAGCAGGAATCGTTGTATTTGTCCGGTGTACTCCAGCCTCGGTATCCGTTCTGAGGAAGTGTAAGCGTGGTGCCGTTTTCCGCTACAAAGCAAATGCCTCCTTTGCCTCCCGCGATATCTACCGTTTCGCTGTGCAAGGCCAACAGTTCTTCCCACTCTTCTTTGGTCGGCATACGCCAACCCTTGCCCAGACGCACGGTGGCCGCATCGTCCATAGGTTGCAGTACTGAGTAGTCTATCGCAACAGGTATCTGGTCCTTTCCTGATTGCTCTTTCCGCTGGTATTTGGTAAGCCTTATGGCTTTCCACGGTGTCCAATTCAGATAGCTGTCAATGTCGTAGAACTTGTATTTATCGAAGTCCCGGTAATAGCTATGCACGTCTTTGGCACCGGTAAACGGATAGTAACTGCCATCGTTGTTCCGATAGGTTTGGCCTTCGAATTCAAAGGTTTCGCCAACCTTGTCTTCCAGGCAGAAGATTTCGCCCCAGGCGTAGTATCCGGGCAGACCTACCGGGCTCCAAAGCACAGTACCGCCCATATCCACGCCGGTTTCGAATTCATACACGCGAACCCCGCTCTGTCCGTAAGCTATGTAGATGTAGCCGTTCAATTCATCCACGGCCACGAAGTTGGGCGAATGGCGTTTGGGCGTGCCTACCGTGGCCGGATCATCCGAAGTGGGTGCGCCGGTGCCGGTTTCATCGTATGTTTCCACTTCGAAGGCGTACAGTTCGAGCGAACCGTCTTCCTTTATGTCGTAGATACGCAAGCCCATGCCGGTGGCGGCGAAAAGGCGGTTGCCGGAAATGGCCAGACCTACGGTCAGCAGATTCTGGTTGTGGCGGACAACGGCACCGGTGGTCAGGTTCACCCAAAGCAGGCCGTTGTAACCGCAGGCTACATAGGCTATATTATTGTAAACCACCATAGTGTGTTTGCCGTAATAGGTTTGTTCCTCACCCGAAAGTTCCCATTTGCCGGTTTCATCGTTATAGATTTCCACTTGTTTGGGGGCAGAGGTAAGGCGTACGCCCAGATTGATCACATTGCCATCCAGATCGATGATTTCGGCACCGCCTTCGGCATCGCGGAGTATGTAGGCGTTGTTGCCCTCGCTCACCACATATTTGCCGCCGAAATCAACCAGACTTTCGGTCTTGGGTTCAATCACGTTCTTTTTGTCGTTCACATAGTTGTAGGCTTGGGGCTGAACATCGGGGGCAAAGAAGGCGTAGGTTCCCTTGTTGTAGCCCGATACAGCCAAGAGTCTGTTGTTGTTGCATTTGGCAATGGCGTTTACCGAAGCCCCGGGAAAACCGATACAATCCACATTATCGCTGAGCAGGTCTCCGTCGGCTTTCATGCCCACGCGCGCCACCGCGCCGCCAAAATCGAAGTGGGTGGCTGCCAAAAAGAAGGTGTTGTCGGAAATCAGCAGGTTGTTGAACTTCATCTTGCCTGTGCTCAGGTAGGAGTTCACAAATGAGAAACCGGTGATGTCCACCACGTCCAGCGCACCGCCCCAGACTACATTGTTTTCGGTTTCCTTGGCCTGAAGGTTGGAATGCCAAGTGATATATACCTTTCTTCCCGGATCCACTGTTACCGAAGTGGCCGACCATTTCCAGTCACGGTGTTCCAAGGGCGCCTCGATGGTGGCCACATAGTTGAGGCGATAACGTTTCTGCAACTTGGCCTGCTTTCCGAAATCGATGTGTCGGATACGACCCTTTTGGGATCCGCCACTCACACGTTGCAATGAAACGGAACCTTGCGAACCTTTATTGCTGATGGGTTCGTGTTCGCAACTGCTTGCCAAAAAACCGATTGAAACAAGAACGGCCACGGCGGCCAGTCCTTTTGTGAATAACCTTTTCATGATTTTTTGTTTTTTGAGTTGTATATACCTTTTTATTTTTTTTCTATTAAAAACGGACTACAGTCTTTCTTCCTGCGCCACCAGCGAAACCTTGCGCGGATTCCACTTGTCTTTGTAGGAAGAGAAGAAGAAAAGTTCTTCGGTATGTCCCACCAATCGGGTCAAACGTAGGAAATAGCCCATGTAAAAAGTGTGCAGGAACAGATAGCCGCCCAAAAAGCGTTCTTCTCTGGAACGTTCCGATACGCATTGGATAACCAGAAACGCCACAATGGAGAATGCTATACGGATAAGCCAGCCCATGATGATGATTTCCGGCAACCTGTCACCTTGACCGAACACAAGCCCCAAAAGGTAGAAAAACCATACATAGTTGAGAATAAAGTCATAAACGATATTCTCGGTGTTGGAGAGCATGTTGCTGAACGAAAAATTCCGGTCAGACCACAATATATCCCGGTGCTTGCGGATGCGAAAACGTACCAACGATTTGGACCAACGTTTCCGTTGACGGAAAAGTGCCGTCCATGTTTCGGGAACATTGGTCATGCAGATGGCGTTTTCGGCAAAATGTACCTTGTAGCCGGCTTTACGTATTTTCTGGGTAATGTCCCCATCCAGTCCGGGACCGATGTCCCAACAGCCCACCTGCCTGATGGTTTCTGTTTCGAATGCGCCGAACGCACCCGATATGATATGGTAGATGCCCAGCATGTCGGTTACCAATCTCCCCACCTGGATCGTTCTCAAGTATTCCTGCGCCTGCATGGCGGTGCAGAGCGAAGCGTTGGCGTTGCGTACCTTTACGCAACCGCCCACACCTTTTATGTTGCGATCGTAGTAGAAAGGCAACAATATCTTTTCTATCGCATCGCGGTCAAGGGAACTGTCTGCGTCTAAGTGTACGATGTATTTCCCTTGGGCATGCATCACGCCGAAGTTGGCTGCCGCCGCTTTGCCGCAACGTTCCCGCATGCGGAAAAACTGCGTGATGAAACCGGCCCGTTTGAGATCTTCGCAGATTTGCGGGGAGAAGTTGTCGGAACCATCATCGATAATGATGATTTCGAAATTCTGGTAGGTCTGTTCCTTAAGGGAGCGGACCAGTTTGTAGATGTGTTCGCCCTCGTTCTTCCCCGGTGCCAACACGGTGATGAGCGGCTTTTCTATGTAGAGCATCCGGCGGGCGATGGCTTCGCGCTTTTGTCGTTTGCGCCAGGTAACGCCATAGCGGAGGGCGGCGATGATATCGAGCATGTAGTAACGGGGAAACTCGATGAAGAATAGAAACCAATAGACAGACACCACTATATCCCATGAAAGGTTAGCGGTAAAGCAGGCCGCGATGCCATCGATGGTTCTGAATATGATGTCTATCATGGCATTTTCGCAATTAGTGTTTGTCTTCTTCTATACGGAGGATAAATTTCTCCATATCCTCTCCCTGATGATACACGTAAGTGTCCACCAAGTCGAACTCGAATCCGTCGTGGTGTTGCTTGAAGTCTTTCAATGCGGCCTTCAATTCGTATTCCATGCGGTTTTGCACCTGTGCCAGTTCTCCGTTGGTGGCACGGCAGAGGAAATAGTAGTTGTTCCCCCAAAGCGCGTTCTTGTAGTTGAAGAAACGGCTCATGGCCTGTACTACGGGCGGTGTTGTCATTTGATCTACAATATTGTCCATGGCTGGATCGAACACGTAAAAACGTGCCACGATCAGCAAATCCTGCCTTTCTTTGTTTTGGGAGGCGGAACGCAGGTAAGAGAGGAAATCTCTCATGGAAGAATATCCGTAGAATCCGGTTTGACTCAAGGTGTAGTGTATGTCGTAGTTGGCAAAGGCCTTGATGCCTTCGGGGGTGAACTCGTATTCGTGTACATCAATCGGCGTAAGATCATCGGTTTTCCATGTGCGCCGGCTGTCGGGGCATAAAACCCGCATGTCGGGATACATGAAAGTCTCGTCGCATTGTCTACAGGTAAAGATAGACGAAGGCTTGTCGTAATCCACGCCGATATGCCGCAAGGTATGATGACATTTGGGGCAACGCAGCTCTCCGTCCCATTGATAGGTGGTTTCGGGCGATACATTGGCGCAACGGAAGTGGTGCAGCACCGGTTCTTCGCGAATATCCGAACTGCCGCATTTGGGGCAGCATTCGAAGAAGAGCAGGTTGCTCCGGTGGCAGATCGGGCATACGTGTATCTTGTCGATGAAGCGGGTCTGGCGGACATAGCCCAATTTTAAAAGTTGGGATATGAAGTAGTCGCGTTCCTCCATCTGCAAGGTTTCCTGCCCCTCGAACCATATCGTATAATAGTAGAGCGCCATATATCCCGAACTGAGGCCGGGGGTGGTGTGGGAAGAAAATGTATATTGCCCGCGGGAGATAGCGTAGCGGCAGAGCCTGAAGATTTCCTCGGCATGACTCACCACCGGTTCCGTACCGAGCAGGAAGTTGATGCGCCGCATATGGGCGTAGATCTCCTCGATGCCTTGCGCCATATTGCTGTCGGTGGGTTGGTCGGCATATCCATCCACAATGATTTCGGCTTTACCCAGCCATCCGATTAACCGCCGGGTAACATAGCAGGGCTTGAACCTGCACTTTTCCGACAGCAGGGGAGAGGCCAAACGGATCGCCAACATGATACGGTCCATGAGGTTATCCACCATGTCGATGAAAATGGCGTCGAAGTCTTCGAAAGAAAGCTCCTGACACCTATCCACATCCACCACATCATTGATGACCAATATCCTGCGGCGGTTGGTATTCTTAACGATCAAGTACGGGTTCTCCTTCATCGGGTTGTCTTCGTTTTCGGAAAGGCGTTTTTGGTACCTAAGCCTTCTCCTGTTATGAACCACAGATAGTCGTCATCTTCGGCTTTCCTTTTCCAGAACGGCTTGTTTCGGATCCGTACCGTTACAGGTAATCCGGACGTTACGCTCCAGAAAGGTGCGATTTGCCCCTTTTCCAAATGGAAAATGGCAATCAGGGCCGTGGTTCGTTTTGTAAAATAACTCTGCAGGTTTTCTGGAATCTCATCGGTACTCAATCCCAATACAGATACATGGGCCTTGAATACCACTTGGTCTGTAATCACCACTTCGGCGGTGGAATGTTGGGTGAGTTTGTGCATATCATCTACCGGAATGTAGGCCACCACCTGTAGATTGTTGGCATCCAAATTCAAATGCTGGGTGGTCATAATCTCTTCCTTGGCGAAGAAAATCATCCGCTTGGGCGCATTCATCTTGGTTATGATGGAAGAATCGCTTGCAAGACGATAGTTGATGGCTGTGCGCAGTGATGAAGAACGTATATTGTCGTAGATCTGTCCCTGTGCCGTCTCCGGATCCTGTTTGGATTTGGCTTTTTTGAAACGGGGGCTGGTTTCGCGTTTCATGCGGCGTAAGAACGTCAGCTCATGCTGAAGGGCTTTCTTTTTTGCTTCGTCTTCTTTCAAAGCCCGTTCCAGATCCATTTTATGCTTGTTGTCACTCAAACCGAAAAGAATGTTGTGCTCTTCTACGCCGATTTGTTTTTCCAGTTCCTTCATGCGCACCTTCAGTACGTTGATTTGTTGTGCGGTGCTTTCGTAGCGCAAGGATATTTCCCGGTTGCGGGCGGCGAGGTTCGATTCTTCATCGGGATTGGCCTGTTTGACGAGCAGGTCGAGCATGTAGTAGGAGTAGAGCGTATCGCCGGGCGCAACAATGTCGCCGGTCTTTACATAAACGCTGTCTAAGTAAATGTCGAATGGCGTACGGACACGGTTGGCATCCACATGCACATAGCCGTCGAATTCGGTATAATAGGTATGATAACCGAAATACAGGATCAGTGCCGCGATGATCAAACCGAGGATACTGCCGGCAATAATCTGTTGCCGGTTCAGTTTTCGTTTCCGTTGCCGGAGAATCGCTTCTATGTTTTCCTTCTCTTCGGAAGAACGGTAGGTGAAATTCTTCATCGGTTCAGACGGTTGACGGTTTGAGGAATAAGCGTTACATAGCAGTAGCGCAAAATGGATTCATCAGTAAGGATTCCCTGCAGGTCTGCGATATGGCAGTTCCGTTGATATTGCAGTGTAACCAGCTTCTCGAGACAGAGCAGATAGATGTTGTATTCCTTGAGTCGGGAAAGCCGGCTGTATTCACCGATACGGTTCTCGTAGGCCGTATTGCGGAGCCGGAGGTAATCCTTGAGTTGGTTGATTCGGCGGCATTCGCCTTCCATGGCGCGGTTGAGATGTTCTATTTCCAGACAGCGGTAGCGTATCTGGTCCATGAGGCGTGTCGAAACGGATTCTTTTTCTGCAGACAAGACATCTTCTTCCGCGCGGAGTGTCTGTTTATGGCGGCATGCTTCGCCCGAGAGGGGTATGGTAAAGGAGATGCCTGCATCGATATTGGAAGAATTCGCGCTATGATAGCGGGTATAATAGGAGTAACGCACAAAGGGCGCGAGGTTCACTTTTTCCCAATAGGAGGTGTTGTGAGCCTGCTGCTCCAGCAATTTGATGCGGAGGGAAAGCAGACGCAGGTCGTTTTGGGATTCGAGGAGGTGCTCCATCAAGGAAGTGGTGTCGATCCGGATAGAAAAGACTTCAGGGCGGGACAGCGTGTGGGCTTCCGGCAAGCCTTCGGGCAACGAACTCAACAGTCGTTCTGCGGATGCCCTCTCATCAAGTATCTTGAGCAACTCATCGCTGCTCAGGCTTTCGTTGAACAGCAGATAGCGGTTGGCTTCGCTTAACAAAACCAGATTCTGTACCCTATATTGGAGAATGCTGGAAAGCAGACTGTCGTGCTGGTGCCGGAAACGTTCCTTTTGATAATAGACAGACAGACCGAAGTGTTCCTTTTTGTTGGCGGTGCGGTCTATGGTTTCTTTAAGACGTATTTCTTCCACATGTCCCTTGCGCCGAAATAGAGCGCTTTGGAGAAAATACCAGCGTAATTCCACTTGTATCTTGTCGTTGTATCCCGATACGGGATCATCGTCATCGATGCCTACGGTGTTGTCGAAACGATGGTAGATCTGACCGGTAAGCGACAGACCGGTTTTGCTTTTGAATTCTTTGATCTGCCTTTCGGAGCGTTCCATCAAGGCTGAATCGAGTGGCGTAAGCACCGTGTCGGGCATAACCGTCTTCGAATCGGCGACAAACGGCATTCCGTAAGGTGCTGTGGCTGCTTCGGATTTGAAAATCAATGAATCAAGTAAAGAAAATCGTTCTTCAAAACGAAGTAAAAGCTGTTCGCTTTCCCTTGTTTGGGGAAAGACATAACCTCCACAGGAAAGGAGAATCAGCCATAAAAACATTTTTACTCCGTTCATTGTGTTTTTGTTTCCTTATATAGTAAACAAACACATAACCGTTAGGTAAAACGATCGGAACGCCATTCGTACCGATATGGTTTCTAACACGTTACAATTTTTCTGTAAGCCTCTCGCTGGCTATTGGAGGAGCAAAGATATAAAAACCAAAGAAATTTTCAATAGTGAAACTAAGATAAATATTATCAGGCGATATTTTTGAACAAAAAAAAATTTTCCGTAATTTCTATGAATCATGCGATTTTATTATATTGAAGGCAGTTCCATCGGTTTTCCGATGTTGATAATTTTGCCGGAACGCCATCGGCAAGCAGGTTCTTTTGACGTATTTTCGCATAATCGTTCCGTGGCGTGTGCGACAGTGGTTTTTCTTGTTGTTTAATTATTTTGTAGTCAATATAATGAAAAGCATCTGCCAGATATATAAAGTCGGAAACGGGCCGTCGAGTAGCCATA
>CAZPBB010000017.1:0-22006 GCA_964584745.1 uncultured Bacteroidaceae bacterium | reverse complement strand
GTTGGGCTTTGGCTTCTTCGGCCGAAAGTCCGGCCACGGTTTCCAGTTGTTTTACGTGTTGGGCGTGGCTTTTCTCCAGTTCGGTTTGCTTACGGCTCACCACCTGCAACTGGGTGTTGAGGTTTTCCTTCAAAACGGAAAGTTCGTTGTTCTTGCGTTGCAGTTCTTCCAGACGACGGTTTACTTCGTTTTCTTTTTGTTTGATTTTGTTCTCGTTACGAGCCATGTTGCCGTTTCTTTCCTGTACGTTCTTTTCGTACTCGGCTTTCATCTGCAGAAACTTTTCCTTGGCTTGGAGCAGTTTTTCTTTCTTGATGATTTCACCTTGGTTTTCGGCTTCGGCGAGAATCTTTTTCTGTTTTTTCCGCAGCACGACCGCGTTGACGGTCGCCCACGCTCCGACACCTACCGCGAAGGCGGCGACGAGAAAGAGGACATTCACATCCATTTCTTTTTGTTTTATAAAGGTTTAGGAGCCTATCAAAAGTAGAGGGACCCAACAATCCCCCACCGGAAAACGATGCAGGGGCATCTGAAGGCCGGATAAAGCCGGAAAAACCGCAGACCCTATAGAGTTAAAGAAAACTCCTACTCTATATTTATGGGGAAGCCCTTTCTTTCAGGTTTCTTACGTCTCCAAAGGAGATTCCCGAAGGAATTCAAAGCCTACCTTCCCGAACCGGAACCCGACCCCAAAGTTTAAACTGTTGAGTTTTCAAACTGTATGGCGGGTCGTGCGGTTTTTCCTGCTAAATGGAAAGCGTTCTGTCTATCTGTTGCAGTTTGTCTGCCAAATCGCGATCCCTGAAACGCAGACCTCTCTCGTTTTTGAGTGAGTTGAGCGTGTATTGCAACGCCACCATCGACAACAAGTCCTGATTGTCTTTGAAAGCGTAGTTCTGTGCGTAACTCCGTAATCCTTCGTTTATCTTCCGGGCCGCTTCCCTGATAAGCGGTTCGTCATCCGGATTCACCATCAACTTATACGGTCGCTCACAGATATTTACCGTAATAGGAATCTCGTTCATTCTAATGTTCCAAAAGCATCAGGCAACGGTCTATCTCCCGCACAAGCCCGTCTATCACTGCCATCGCTTTTTGCGTTTCCTGCTTTCCGTTGGTGCGGCCTAAACTGCCGCTTACTTTTAATACGCTGTTTTTGTTTTCTAATTCTTTTGTCTTGCTTTTCTGCAAGTTGAGGGCTGTCTCAGCTTCCTGCAATCGGCTTTTCAGCAACCTGTTTTCGAGTTCAAGCCGCGAGAGCCTGTCGGCCGCGTTACGTGCCTTGCGCTCGATTTCAGAAACCAAAATAGCTAAATCGTCCACAATAAAACTTACCTCAAAGTGCAAATTTACGCTAAAGAAAGCGATAAAACAAGCCAGCGGCGCGTGCGGTTGCGGTTGGGTTTCAGCAGGCGTGCAAGATGCGGAAGATGAATTCCTCGGATAGATCCTCAGGAGAGAGGGTGGCTTCCATCCCCTTCGATTTAAGATCGTATTCCTTGATGAGATGAAGAATGTATGCCGTCTCCCGGTAGGAATATTTGCGGGCGCCTGTTTCGTACTGTCCCATGAAGAAGGGGGCGACACCGATAATCTGGGCCCATTCGTTGCGGGGTGTTCCTTTGCGTTGGAGGGCATGCAGCTGCAGGATGCGGGTAAAAAGCCGATAGAGTTGCACCAACACCATCTGGGGCGGCATGTTCTTGAGGTTGGAACGGAGGTAGTTCACGATTTTACGGCATTGTACGCCGTTGCGTTCCAAAACGGCTTTTTCGAGCGTGAACACATTGTATTCCTTGTTGATGCCGATATAGCGTTCAATGGCATCTTCCGTTATTTCGGTACCCTGGGGCAGATTGACGAAGAGCTTTTGCAGTTCGTTGGCAATCAGGTTGAGGCTACTTCCCAACGATTCGCCGAGCATGGCCAGCGCGGCGTTCTGAATAGTATAACCTTGTTCCTTTATATGGGCGGCGATCCAAGGGGCGAATTCCTTGTCTTTAAGTGGGGCGGATTCAAAACTCACCCCCATCTTGTCTATCAGTTTGAAAATCGATTTACGCTTATCTATCTTTTTGTGTTTGTGGCTTATAACAAGTACCGTGCTGGCAACGGGCTTTTGCAGGTAGTTTTCGAGGGCATCCCAGCGGTCCAAAGCCTGCGCTTCTTTGATGAGGATCAGTTGCACGGGTGCCATAACGGGGAAACGCTTGCAGTTGGCCATTACGCCCTGAAGGCCGTTTTCTTTGTCTTTGCCTTTCAGGTCGGGACCGAAAAACACGCTGAAATCGAATTCTTTCTGCATCTCATCCAGTACCTCGCGCTCAAACATCGCTTCAAGCCGGTCTATATAATAGTCTTCTTCCCCCCATAAAAGATATACGGGAGCGAAGGAACCGGCTTTGATTTGCTTGACGATATCGTTGAATTTGAGTGTGGGCATGGCTAGAAATGAAGATGTTTTACAGTTATCCCGTTGTTTATGAGTTGGTAAAGGGTATCGATTCCGATGTCGAAATGCTTTTGGGTAAAATGGAGACTCACCTTTCGGTCGCTGCTTTCGGTCTTGATGCCTTCGGGATCCATGGGTTGGTCGGATACCAAAAGGAGCGCGCCGGTAGGAATATGGTTGGCGAAGCCGGTGATGAAAAGTGTGGCCGTTTCCATATCTACACCCAGGCAACGGGTTTTGCGCAGATAGTTTTTGAAACTTTCGTCGTATTCCCATACCCGGCGGTTGGTGGTGTAGATAGTGCCGGTCCAGTAGTCGGTATGGGCGTTGTAGATGGCCGTCGAGGCGGCTTTTTGCAGGTTGAAGGCGGGCAGGGCAGGGATTTCGGGTGGAAAGTAGTCGTTAGACGTACCTTCTCCGCGTATGGCGCCGATGGGTAGGATAAGGTCGCCCAGCCCGCATTTGCGGGTGCCGCCGCATTTGCCCAGAAAAAGCACGGCTTCGGGCGATATGGCGCTGAGAAGGTCCATGACGGTGGCCGCATTGGGGCTGCCCATGCCGAAGTTGATGATAGTGATGTCTTGGGTGGTGGCGCACTGCATGGGACGGTCTTTGTCCACGACAGGCACGTTGAAGCGTTCCGAAAACTTATGCAGGTACTCGTTGAAATTCACCAGAATGATATGTCTGGCGAATCGGTCAAGCGGTAGCCCCGTGTAACGGAACAACCAGTTTCGGGCTATTTCCTGTTTGGTCTTCATCAGCATCGCTTTTGGCCGGTATCAGACAATGCCTGTTCCCTGCCGGATAATTTCTATTTCGCCTCGGGTGCAGTCGAGCACGGTGGAGTATTGTATCTCGCCTATGCCACCGTCTATCACCAGATCCACCTGCTTGCCGAAACGTTCGTGAATGTATTCGGGGTCGGTGAGATATTCCGCTTGGCTGCCGTCGCCGTCGAGAGAGGTGTTGAGCAGCGGTTCGCCCAGGGCTTCCACGATTTGCCGTACCACGGGATGGTCAGGAATACGGATGCCGATGGTTTTCTTTTTGCCTTGAAACAATTTAGGCACTTCGTTGTTGGCTTCCAATATAAAGGTGAAGGGACCAGGAACATGGGCTTTCATAAAGCGGAAAAGCGGGTCGGAAATAGGACGGGCATAGTGGGAGAGCACGCTGAGGTCGGGACAGAGCAGGGTATAGTCGAGATCGTCTTTACGTCTGTATTTGATTTGCGCCAGCCGGTTGAGGCTGCGGATGTTGGAAAGCCCCGTGCCCATTCCGTAAATGGTGTCGGTAGGGTATATGATGATGCCACCGTGCCGGATACATTGTACGATATGGTCTATTTGTTTGGCATGAAGTTCCCGGTTATAACTTTTCAGTATCATCTTTACGAACCGAACTACGGATGGGGTGAATGATAGGGTATAAAAAAGGGTAAGCTACTTACATCGCACCGCTACAACCATCGTACCCTTGCTGCCTTCCGGCCCTGGGGGAGTAGAAAGGAGCTGGTCGTGTAAGACTTACCCGGAGGCAAAGGTACATTATTCTGTGCAATCCGCGAAGAAAAAATGTGAAGTGCACCCCGAAAGTCGGACACGCCCCCTCCAGTTGCCTATAAATCGTTACCTTTGTGGTCTTATGTTTCATGAGGATACCTTCGAAAGTATCGGACATGGAATAAAATTCGGTTGTTTATGGATATATCGGTGGTTGTACCCCTCTTTAACGAAGAAGAATCCCTGCCTGAACTGTGCGCATGGATAGAGCGGGTGATGAACGAGAACGGTTTTTCTTACGAAGTCTTGCTGGTGGATGACGGCAGCAAGGACAAATCATGGTCGGTGATCCGCGGTTTGCGCGAAAAGAACGGACGGATAAAGGGGATCCGCTTTCGCCGCAATTACGGCAAGTCGGCCGCCTTGCAAACGGGGTTTGAAGCGGCGGAAGGCAAGGTGGTGATTACGATGGACGCCGATATGCAGGACAGTCCCGATGAAATACCGGCGCTTTATAAGATGATAACCGAAGAAGGCTATGATGTAGTGTCGGGTTGGAAAAAGAAACGTTACGATCCGCTCTCCAAAACATTGCCCACTAAACTTTTCAATTGGGCGGTGCGCCGCATGTCGAAAATCTATCTCCATGACTTCAATTGTGGACTGAAAGCCTATCGGCACGAGGTGGTGAAGAGCATTGAGGTGTATGGCGAGATGCACCGTTTCATCCCCGTTATCGCCAAATGGGCGGGTTTCGGTGTTATAGGCGAGAAGGCCGTGCAACACAGGGCGCGTAAATACGGCACCACCAAATTCGGTATGAACCGTTTTATCAATGGCTTTCTGGATTTGCTTTCGCTCAGTTTCGTAGGACGTTTTTCCAAAAAGCCGATGCACTTTTTCGGAAGCCTGGGATTGTTGCTGTTTCTGCTCGGATTTATCGCGGCCATCTGGTTGGGTGCGCAGAAGATTTATTGTCTCCGCCACGGCATCATGGCGCCATTGGTAACCTCTTCTCCCTACTTCTATATCTGTTTGGTGTGCATGTTGATGGGATTGCAGTTGTTTTTGTCCGGATATCTGGCCGAACTCATCGGACGTAATTCTCCTATGCGCAACACCTATCTGATCGCGGAAAAATTGATGTAATCCCCCATAAAACGCTGTTGTGATGCGGAAATACCTTTTGTTACTTTTCTTGTTCAGCGGAACGCTTTCCGTTTATGCGGCGGCCTCCGACACCAACCGTACGGATGCCAAGGGTAGGAAGCAGGGACTGTGGGTCAGGATGCCGGAAAAAAGCAGACTGGGTTATACGGGGTATTTTAAAAACGATATGCCCCAGGGAAAGTTCGTGTACGTGAACACGGGCGACACGGTAGTGGCCGAAGCTTTCTATTTCAGGGGCGGTTATGCGAGTTACAACCGTTTTTTCTATCCTGACGGCAGTTTGATGGCGGAGGGATATTATCTGGACAAGCAGAAAGACAGTGTTTGGAAAATGTACGCGCATGGCGGCAGGTTGCTCAAGGAAGAACATTTTGAAAACGGACATCTGCACGGAGAGAGGATTCTTTATGCCCAGGACGGCAGCGTGGCCGAACAACAGACATGGTTTCGCGGCTTGCGCAACGGGGCTTGGTTCGTGCACGATGAACAGGGATATCAGTTTTTCACGTATAAGCTCAATCTTTCGCATGGCGATTACAGGGTATTCTATCCCGACAGCACCCGCTTTATCGAAGGGACCTACAACGAGGGGCTGAAGCAGGGAAAATGGTCTTTTTATCTGCCTTCAGGCACTTTATATAAGGAAGATACCTATCAGAACAATATTTTGCAGAACAGGCTTCTCTATCTTAAAATGAACGGCGTGTTGCTTCCTATCGCGACAGACACGATTCCCATGGTGATGCTCAATCCGCATGGCGGACGGGCCGAGTTGCTGACTGCTTCTGGCAAACGTCAGGTGTGCGATGAGAAGTTTGAGACCGTTTGCGGTATCCTTGATATGGACTTTTATTTCTACGCCAATAAAAACACACTGGTTTCGTTTGCGGCCTTGGATATGGAGGCATTGCCGGATCTGTTGAAAGAAGCCGGGACGGCGGACGATCGGCAGGAAAAACCGGACGGCGAGTTGGACCCGATGTGGCAGTTGGGACGGAATGCTTCTGTTGTGCCGTTGCCTTTGCCCTTGCGCATACAAACGCCGTTCCCTGTTTATGTGGATGCCAACGGGTTGGACGTGTTGCGCAATAACCTCTCGAAAACCGCAATGGGAGAGGAATAAAAGGAAAATTTGCAAGGTTCGGAAAAAGTACGTACTTTTGTGGCCCTCCAAACGCGCCTGAGTGGCGGAATAGGTAGACGCGTTGGTCTCAAACACCAATGAGGTAACACTCGTATCGGTTCGATTCCGATCTCAGGTACAAGGGAAAAAAAGAGCTGAAGGATTTTCTTTCGGCTCTTTTTATTTTTCTGCGGTTGTGCCGGGTGTGGAAGCGTGGCGGCCGGCCAGTTTTTGATAAAGACCGGGCTTGAGTCCGGTGAATTTGGTAAAGGCTGTGATAAAGGTGGTGTGGGATTTATAGCCGACGCTTTCGGCAATGGCCTTGATGGTGAGATGGCCGTAGCGTTCGGTGTCGCTCAGCCGTATCATGGCTTTCTTGATACGGTATTCGTTGAGCATGGTGCGGAAGCTTTTGCCGAATACATCGTTGAGCACTTCCGAAACGTAACGGGCGTTGGAGCCGATGGAGGCCGCCAATCTTTCTATGCTGTATTCGCACGAACAATAGGCTTCGGTATTTTCCATCACTTGGCGTATGTCTTTGGCGATTTTTTCGCGTTGAGCCTGTTGCATAACCAGTTTGCGTCCATTCGTGGCGGTATATCCGGAATTTTCTTCGGTATCTTCATCTGTTTTTCCATTTTCGTTTTCCGTGGCTGCATTCAGCGTGGCGATTTGGTCTTGCGCCGCTTCCAAAGCCTTTTCGAGGGCTTGTAAACGATGCCGGTAATTGGTTTCATCGCGCAATTGCCTGCGGTTGCGCTCATAGAGTTCGTTCCAGGCTTCTTGCAACTTGCGTTTCTGAAAATACAGTCCGATAACCAGTCCGATAAAGACCAAGATTGCCGCACAGGATATCAGCAGCAGGTTCCGTTGCTTTATCCGTACGGCGTTGAGGTTGCTGATGGTATGGAAGGAATGTTGCAGTTCGTGAAATACTTGTTTGTTTTTCAGTTCGTTGAATTCTTTCTGTCCAAATATGGAATCGGAAATCGAGAGATATTCAGACTTGTATTCCAACGCTTTCTCGCGCACGTTTATTTTGTCATAGACACGTGCCAGATCTTTCAGGGTGGGAATCAGCAATTCGTTGAATTCGGCCTCTCTTGCCAATTTCTCGTTGATATGCAGATAAGAGACGGCCGAATCCAACGCTCCGGCATCTTCAAACAATTGGGCAAGACAGGAATTGACGGAACCGATATGGGTAAGCGGAAAATTTTGTTCAGTGGCGTGCCGGAGGGCTTTCCGTGCATATATTTCGGCCGAATCGTATCGGTGCAGGCATGCTGACAGCAGGGCATGATTGAGCAGCAGATCGTGCGTGAACTGCGGATTGTCGAGGTCAAGTTGCCGGAAAAGGTTAAAATAATGTGATGCCGAATCGGGTTCATTCAGAAATACATTGACGCCCACAAGGTTGTTGAGCAACATGGTGTTGAGATTGCTGTTTTGGAAACGGTCGGCATAGGGTAACGCCCGCAGATAAAAACTTACCGCGCTTTCAAAATCGTTGCAGGAGGCATAGATGTTGCCGATATGTCCATAGACCACCCCGATGAGATCGTCAAACTTGTCGCGTTCAATCATTTTCTGTGCCTGCAGGTAGAAATCCATGGCTGTGGAGTAGGCGGCATGACGGTAGCAGACATTTCCCCTGCGGATAAAACTTTGGGCGTAGATATGGTGGTGCTTTCTGTCTGAATCCTCGGCATCGTAGCGGGAACAAAGCAACATGAAAAGCGTTTCGGCTTTTTTTAAATCGCCTGATTGATAGGAATTTTCCGCTAATTGAAATAGATCTTCGGTGGATAGTCCGGCATATTGCGTGAAGGCGTCGGTATTGACGGAGCGGACGGTTTCGCCCATTGCGAATATGCATACAATCAATAAAATAAAGAAAAAAACAGGGTGTCGCGTATTCATACGGCATTCATGTCTTTTACGATAAAGATACGTGATTCCGGAATATTCTTTCCGTACCTGATTTTCTGTATCCGTCAAAACAAAAATACACATACCGAGTCAATCCCCCAAGCCCGCAAGCGGGCCGAAAAAGTTGAAAATCGTTTTGTTTTCGCGAAATTGTAACGGAACGGGATGATAAAATGTGAAAAACGGAGCAAGAACCGATATATTTGCCCTAACAATAATCTCAAAAAAAGAACCATGAAAAAAATTTTTCTTTTAGGATGGATGGCGCTTGCGGCAAGCGTACTGACGGCTGTTTCTGCCCAGCAACCTCCGGTTCCTCAAAATTTGACGGCAGACGTATTGGGTCATAATGTGGCTTTGCGTTGGGAAAATCCTGATATGGGCAGTGAGTTGGCAACGAATGATTTTGAAGTGGCAGATGTTGAACCGGGCGCACAGGTGTCGTTGGAGACGGAGGGTTGGACGGTGCGTACCGCCAATACTTCTTACTATGCCTGTACATGGTTCAGTTATCCCACTGCCGAGTTTATGGATTTGGATAATTATGAAATACTTATCGGGAATGGAAAAAGGAGCGCCGCGGTATTTCTCGATGTGATGGATGACGATGAACACGATATGCATCAGGACGAATGGCTGATTTCACCTGTATTGGACAGGGCGGCCTATCTTCGTTTCAGTTACTATATCGATCCGCGTGTGGTGGCTGATGGCGTAAATCCCGAATATCCAGACCATTATGTGGTGCTGGTGAGCGGTGATGGCGGTGAAACATGGGGCGAACCGCTTTGGGATGCCCGTTACGATGCTTCTACGGAAGATGGTTGGCATACGGTAACGTTGGCTTTAACCGCCGAACCTACCGCCACGATGCAGGTGGCTTTCCGTGCTTATGGCGAATACCAGGTGGATCCTGAAACAGGCGATACGATAAACCAAGGGCTGTACGCCACATGGGCCATTGATGATGTTGCCATCTTCAGTTCCAAAGATCCCGCCGCCATCATTTCTTCCTATAAAATTAAATTGGATGGAGAAGACCTGGCTGAAGTAAAGGGGTTGGCTTATGCGGATAAAAGTGAAAAATTGTGGGGTGAACATACTTATTCCGTTTATTCTGTAACCGATGCCGGCACACTTTCCGAGGCTGCCACCGTAAAGGTTGATCTGCAAGAGATTGTGTTTGCCGCGCCCAGAAACTTCGTTTGTACTCCCGTATTGGATGAAAATACGGGAAAATACAATGTAACCATGACTTGGGATGCACCGGAAACCGATTTTCAGCCGGCATATTATACCCTGTATAGCGATAAAGCCGTTTGCGGTACCGAACTTACGGAAGAAGACGGTAAGGAAGGCATGGGTATAACGGGTTGTTTTGGACTTTATGTCTTTAGCATAGAAGCCGTATATACGGTGCCGGATGGCATTTCGGAACGTATCGAGAAGCGATTGGCATTGGGGGTCCGGTATGGTGTGTATAATCTCACTGCCGAAGTGACGGGCAAAGATGTGTCGCTGTCGTGGACGGCACCGGAAGAAAGTGAATATCCGATGGGCACATATACGGTTTATCGTGGTGGCAAAAAATTGGTGGAAGGCCTTACGGAAACCTCCTGGCGAGATGAAGATGTGGAAGATGGTTACTATCAGTATGTGGTGATAGCCGTTTACGCAGATGGCGAGGCGGTGCGTACCGGCATCGACTGTCAGGTAGGCGGAACGGTGCGGGTGAAGCTGCCGTACGAACAGGGCTTCGATACCACTTTTTGTCCGGAAAACTGGAAGATCGAGAACCAAAGCAATAGAACGCCCGACAAATATTCATGGTATTTCGACGACAAGAGCCGTTTGGGAATTACCGGCCGTGGTTTTGACGGATGTTATGCCGCCATTGACTGTTTCAATTCAGGTTATTATTGGGTGAATGCCACTTTGGCCATGCCGGCGGTTGACCTTACATCTGCCGTCAATAGAGAAAATATCACATTGGTCTTCAATTACAGTTATGCGATAGGCGGTATCTTCAAGGCGGGGGTGGAATTTTCGTTCGATGGCGAAGAATGGTATATACTTCATATGCTTACAAAGGAAGACGGGTATGATCCGGAAGAGGGTGCGGAGGATTTCAATATCCGTTTGGCGGAAGTCCGTCTGGGGGACTTCTTCGCGTCTGCGGGAACGGATTTGGAGGATGCGGAAACCATTTATCTGCGTTTTCGTTATGAAGCCGTGCTTTCCCGTTATTGGGCCATCGACAACGTTTGGATAGGAGAGGAAGAAGTCGCGGTGGAAAAACCTGTAGAAGACATTGATGTTACGGTATCTTCCGTTAACGGTCTGCTCAAGGTGCGGGCGGGACAGGAAATCCACAGAGTGGAGGTATTTTCGCCGGAAGGCATGAAATTGGCCGAACGTAGTGGGACGCACGAAACCGAAACCACGATGCGGTTGTCGCGCAGGGGGGTTACCATTGTGCGCGTAACCACGGCCCAAGGCGTGAAAGTGGTGAAACTGTTCGTATAGGTTGAACTTTCGTTCTCACGGAGGGAAAAGAAAGCCAGAAGGGCGGTTCATGTCGTGAACCGCCCTTTTTTACGTTTGTCCTTTTTTAGCTTGACCGCCGCAAAACATACGGTCCCGAACCCGATCAGAGAGGCGATTACCCACGGCCAGGCGGGTGTCTGTTCTAGATTTTGGGGGTCAAAGGCAATGTGACCGTTGAAATGCAAAAAATGCAACAAGGCAAGAACGGCGTTGTTGAGGATGTGGACAAGCACCGGCAACCAAATCGTTTCCGACCACACATAGAGATATCCCAGAAGGGCACCCAGCAATAAACGGGGAAAGAAGCCGAACAGGTCGAGATGAAAAAGGCTGAAAACCGCCGCCGTTGTCCATATCGCGGCATGCCTGTTCTTCATCCATTCCTGAAAAAGGTTCTGGAGGCCGCCCCGAAAGAAAAACTCTTCGCACACACCTGCTCCTACGGCCATTACGATAAACGAACAGACAAACAATCCCGGATTTCGAACATGGAGCAATTGCATGCTGATTTGTTCGGACAGGGCGGTTTTGTTACGAAAATACGTTTCCAATCCACTCCATGAGGCGGGAAAATGCCAAGCCGCGTTCCATTCCTGCACGGCCGCTATAAACGGGCTGAGAAATAGATAGGCCGCGATGGCAAGCAGCACCGGCAGGAAAGACACGCCTTTACGGCATTGCAGATAGTCGGCGCGTGTGGCTTGCTTCATGCGTGCCAACCAAAAAGAGGGCAACAGGAAGCCGCCTACTGCCGAACAACCTTGTATCAGCAGAAGGGAGGGGGTTTGGTAGAGGGCATCCTGGCCAAAAAAGAAAAAGGAGAGTATTCCGGCCAGATTGCCGCTTACAATGAGGCATCCGGCACTGATAAGGACAAAACAGAGAAATTGCAGAAAGAAAGGAAATTGGTGAAAAGCGTCGCGTATTTTCATAGAAACATTCGGATTGGCGTCATGCCCCGTCAAGAGGCTGCAACGAGGCAAATATAAACGGAAAATCCGTAAATTCGCAACTCATGTCTAAACGGAAGTAGCGATGAGGAGCAGAAAAACATGGTTTTTATGGACGGCCTTCTGGGGGTTGACGGCAAGCGTTTGCGGGCAGGGTATTGATGTTGGACAGTGGCGTATGCATGTGTCGCCTACGGCGGTTTTACAGATGGCCCAGCGAGGTTCGGAGATATTCGGAGCCATGGAAAAGGAATTGGTGTATGTGGATATCCGTGATAACGCGCTTTATGAGATGAACCGTACCCATGGGTTGAGCGGGGTGGGCATTTCCGCGATGGCTTACAATGAGGAGCAGGATGTTTTGGTGGTGGGATATGGCGATGGGTTGGTGGATCTTGTACTGAGCGACAACGAGGTGTTTCCGATGTCGGATATCCGTGATAAAAACTTCGGAGGAATGGCCAAGACGATACATCGTATCGTGTCGGCGGGTAGATACGCATATCTTGCCACGCAGTTTGGCGTGGTGGTGGTGAATGTGCGTAAGGAAGAATTCAAGGAAAGTTATTTTATCGGGCAGAACAATGCCTTTCTTCCGGTCTATAGCATTGCATTGGACAAACAGTATATATACGCCGCCACTGCCGAGGGGTTGAAGTATGCTCACCGCAATGCGGAGAACCTGAATAATTACGCGGCTTGGATTCAAGACAGTCTGTTTGCGGGAAAGGAAATACGCTGTTGTGTTTCTGCATGGAATGAAATCGTGGTGTATAGTGCGGGTAAACTATATGGCGGACATGCGGGCGATTGGCGGGAATTGAAATCTTTGCAGGCCGGGGATTCCGTTACCGCTTTGGAGGGGAACGACACCTATGTGGCGGTTGCCATACAGAACCCAACAACGGGTAAAACCCGGTCGGAGGTATGGGATAAGACGCAACGGACACTTTTGCTTACGGCCGAAACCTCACAATCGGTAACCTCGCTTCTTTTGGACCAGGAGGGTTATCTGTGGCAGGGAACGGCTTCGGGGCAGATGAACCGTTTTGATCTGACGGGGAAATCAGATGCTTACACCCTGCAAGGACCGGCTTCCAATAATTGTTTTTCACTTTCGGCCACGGGTAAAGGCATCACGATGGCCGGCGGTGGATACAACGCCTTTTTTGCACCTGAAAATTTTGCGTTTGCCGCCGGGTTATTTGAAAATGAAACTTGGAAAACCTATACGAAGAAGGATATCGAGGCGATAGGCTGGAATCCTTCCATTCGGTCTGTTACCCAAGTGGTGGAAGATCCTTTTCAGCCAGGGCATCTTTTTATGGCCAGCAGCATTTTCGGACTCATAGAAGTAGGAAGTGATGGTCGGTGGTCGATTTACGATGCAACGAATTCGGCCTTGCAGAATGAATATATTTACGGCCAGTCATGCCGTGTGTATAGTCTGGCTTTTGATGCGGAAGGCAATCTTTGGATGCTCAACGCACTTGCCGCGCAAAGCGGCCTGGTCTGCCGCAAGCGGAATGGCGATTGGCTGTCATACGATTTCAGGGTGGCCGGAAATGCTGAAGACAGCCGTCCCAAGGGGCTTTTGGTGGACTATTGGCAACAAAAATGGATAATTTTCGACAATAAAGCATTGGCCGTCTTCAAGACGGACGGTAATGCGATACAAGGTTTACAGGTAAATCTGAATCGAGGAAATACCTTGCAGACCAGCAATGTATTTTGTTTGGTGGAGGATGATTTAGGGCATGTCTGGATGGGTACGGACCGCGGGGTAAAGGTAATCGATAAGCACGCCAAGATGTTCGACAGGCCGATAGGCAATACCAGTTCGGTCGATACCAAAACCATTCGTGTGCCCAAAGACGGCTTTTTGATAGAATTGCTCAATACGGAGCAGGTTCGCGCCATCGCTGTAGATGGTGCCAACCGAAAATGGCTCGGTACGGGTTCCAATGGTGTATATCTCGTGGCTTCGGACGGCATGGAGGAAATACAGCACTTTACTTTTGAAAATTCTCCGCTTCCCTCCAATACCATTACCGCTTTAGCTGTTGACGATCGGAGCGGTGAAGTTTTTATCGGAACCGATGGCGGTTTGATCTCCTATCGTGGCACAGCCACCCGTACGGAGGGAAATCCCAAGGAAGAAGCCCGGGCTTTCCCAAATCCTGTACGGCCGGGCTACGAGGGGTTTATCAATGTGAAAGGTTTGCCGCAAAATGCTATCGTGAAGATAACCGACACCAAAGGTGGACTGATTTATCAAGGACGCGCCACCGGTGGACAACTTTCATGGAATGGTTACGGTTTGAACGGAACGCGTCCATCTTCGGGTGTATTGTTTGTATTTGCTTGTAAGGAAGATGGTTCTGAGAAACTGGCCTGCAAAATCTTTTACGTTCGATGACCCTGACTACCGAGGGGATTGTGGTTCGCCAGACCCGATACGGCGACAATGCGCTGGTGGTGAACATCTACACCCGAATCGAGGGTATGCAGTCGTTTATGGTGAGGGGGGGCGTGAAACCGGGCGGCAAATTCCGTTCTTCGTGTTTTTTTCCGTTGAGCCAGGTGGAGATAAGTTACAACAAGGGCAAGACGGGCGGCGGGATGCCGTTTCTGCGCGAAATCAGGTTGGCGCATCCCTACAAGGAAATGTATTCCGATATACGCAAAAGCAGCGTGGCGTTTTTCTTGGCCGAAGCCATGGCGCGTTTTATTTCCCAATCGGAGCAGGATGTTTTTTTATACGATAAATTGGCGCAGGCATTGAGTCAGTTCGACAGCCGGCAGGAAAACATCGCCGAGTTCCATTTGTTTTTCCTTTTGGAATTGGCTTCCAACTTGGGCTTCTGCCCGCGGATGGAGGGCGGTTCCCGGTATTTCGACTTGCGGGAGGGCTGTTTCTGTGATTTGCCTCCCGTGCACCGCGATTTTTTGGAGGCGGATGCCGCCGCCGGCTTGGCGCGTCTTCTCTCCGCCCGCTCCGCACAAGACGGATTTCCCTGCCTCACCTTGTTTTCCTCCAACCTGCGGTTCAGCTTGGTGCAGGCCCTGACCCGCTACTGCCAGCTCCAATCCGGCACCGAAGGAACCTTCAAAACCCTGTCGGTACTCAGAGAAGTGTTTTCGTAGAAATCAGAGATTCCTATATTCCGTCCGGGCTGTATATTCTAACAGAAAAAGTCTCTTGATTCTATAAGTACATAACCGAACAGCCCAAAAACCGCAACGCGGCAGATTGCCCGTTCTAATTCGCCCGCTATTATTCTAAAGGGGATTCGTGGGGATAGTGGATCTCCTGCCAATTCAAGATAAAATCCTTAAGGTACTGTGGATCTATCTTCTTGGTGACGATGCGCTTTTCTCTGTCCAATACGTAAACGGTGGGCGTTGTAACGATATCCCAGGCATCGTTGTAGTCAAGGTTCGATTCCTTGCCGTTAAGGTTGATCCAGCCTTCCAGATTGTGTTCGCGGATATATTTTTTCCATACCGGTACATCGAAGTCTTTGCAGATGGCGAACACTTCAAAGTCCAAACGGTCCTTTTCTTCCATGTAGAGTTTGTGCCACAACGGCATGGTGGTTTTGCAATGACCGCAGGTGGTTGACCAGAAAATTACGACCGAATAACGTTTGGGCGAAGAAAATACCGATACCCAATTGGGACGTTGACTTTCGATGGTGGTGTCGGGACAGTAGAACTCGGCGGGTCGGTTGCCTATCAACAGCGGTTCCACACGTTCAATCCGTTTGCGGAAGTTTTCTATAATGCTGGCCGAAGCCCAAAAGGCATCGCCGCCTAAGTAATATTTTTTTGCCAAATAGACCCAGATGGCATCCTGTCCGATGATTTCGGAGCGTTGATAGGCATCTACCGGATACCATACCAGAAATTTAAAGACTTCGCTGTGCGCATTGGCGCAACGGGCTTTTTCGATAACCCTTTCCCAAGCGTATTTGATGGAATCGGGGCTCTGCATGTAAAGCACCTTGTCCTGAAATGACTTGATGCGTTGGTAGAGTAGCGGCGTGCGCAACAGGCGTTCATCGCAGAGATTGAAGTTGTCGAAATAGTGGTTCTTGTGATATTCGTATTGCCAATTGCGTTTAAGCGAATCGGGTACGCTTTCGGGAGCGTCCGGCACTTCCGGTTCTTTCTGGGCTTTGAAAATGGCAGCCATCAGGTTTTCGGGATGGGCAAGGGTAAAATCAGTTCGGTCTTGCTCTATTTTCTTGTAGAGTAGATTGATTTGGTCATGCAATGCTGCCTTTTGAACTTCGTTGTCGGCCGATTCGGCTTCCTGATATTCGGACTGCAACTTGTTCATACGCAGGAAATCGGCTTTCCCCACGGTGGCGAAGGTCTGATATTCATTGTTCTCGGGAGAGTTGTGGAACGAAATGGAGGAAAACATATCGGGATAGGTAACATCTATTTCGATATGCTGGTGTCGGTCAAAGATAAAGTCCACATATTGGCGATCTTCGGTAATGAGCATATACATGCCGCCATCTTTAGCCTTTTCGCCTTTAAAGATATAGGTTTTGGTTTTGGGGTTGTAAACGGCCGTATCGGAGATATATTGCGCCGACCAGTTGTAATAGCCCAGATAGAGTCTGTTGTTAAGCGAGTCGGGGTAGTCTTTTATCCTTACCTTGATTTCAAAACCGTTTTGCGGGTTGGCACTGCCGGCAGAGACATTGCCTGTTAAGGCAAGACAGGCGAACAGCGGAAGCATGATACTGGAGAGCTTTTTCATCTTTCAGGTTTTGTCTTGGTTACCGCACCATGTGGTTACCGGTTTCCAAGCGTGATATTAAATAAGTTTGCGCAATGTTTGCGTCAATTCATCCGTTGAATTTACTACTTGCAGCAGGCTACGGTTTTCAGGTTGCAGAAAATCACAATCCTGCATCTTTTGGAGCATTTGCAGCAAGGCATTGTAAAACCCGTTTATATTGAGTAAAAAAACGGGCTTGTGAATATGTTTGAGCTGTGTCAGTACGAGAGTCTCGAACAACTCGTCAAGGGTGCCGTAGGAGCCGGGCAGGGTAAGGAATATATCGGCTTCCTTTACCAATATTTCCTTGCGTTGCGCCATGGTGTTCACCTTGGTGAGTTGGGGAAGGGAAGGGTGAACCACCTCGAAGCCGTAGCTTGCAAAAAAATCGGGGATAACTCCATGTACATGTGCTCCACTGGCCAACGCGGCATCGGCCAACACGCCCATCGTGCCGCAGCAGGCACCGCCGTAAAGCAGGTTGAATCCCATTTCCCCTATCAGGGTTCCCACCTCTTTTGCCGTATCGGCATATACGGGATCGTTTCCCATCGAAGAGGCGCAATACACGCAGATGTTTTTCTTTGTTTCCATAAAAATAAAAGCGGATTTAGCGGGCGATCCATTGTTCGGGGTTCAGCTTTTCGGTGTTTTTCCACACCTGGAACTGTAGTTCGGTCTTGTTTTCGTCCGCATCGTGATAGACGCGGCCTATTTTTTGTTTGGTATCCACCGTTTGACCTTTCTTCACATACACTTGATCCAGATTGGCGTAAACGGTAATGTAGGCACCATGCCGCACCATCACGAATTTAAGTCCGTAAACCGATTCTATGTTGCACACCTCGCCTTTGAATACGGCGCGTGCCGTGGCGCCTTTTTCGGTAAGGATATCGATACCGTTGTTGGTTACCGTAAGGCTGCTTATCACCGGGTGAGGATGAGTGCCGAAACGTCCCGAAATGGTGCCTCTCTCAAGCGGCCAGGGAAGTTTCCCCTTATTGCTTTCGAAGTTCGATGAAAGCGTTTTTTCGGCAGGGGTGAGCGCGTAGGCATTGTTGCCGCTCTTTTCCTGATGTTGCTTCTGTTGCGATTGGCGTATTTCGGCCTCGATGATTTTTTTGATCTGGCTGTTGAGTTGGTTCACTTTCTTTTGTTGGTTCTGCAACTTCTTTTTTAAGTCGGCTTGTTGTTTTTTAAGTTGGGCGACAATCTGGTTTTTATTCTTTTTCTCTTTCTCCAGTTCCTTCCTGACCTTTTCCTGATTCTGTACCAGTTTCTTTTTATTGGCGCGTTCGGTTTCGAGAGATTCCTTACTGTTTGCCAGTACCGTCTGCTTTTCGGCAATGATGGATACCTGCTTGCGTAAATATTCGTTGTATTGTGTAATGTAGCGCAACCGTCGCCAGGCCTGATTGAAATCCTTGGAAGAAAGCACAAACATCAAGAGGGAATATTGGTTGCGATGCCGGTGTACGGAAACAATCAGTTTGGCATACTCTTTTTTCATGGTTTCGATATCCCGGCTGAGACGGTTTATCTTTACCTCCAGTTTGCCTATCTCGCGGTTTGCCAATGTAACTTCTTGGTTCAGCCCTTGAATAAGCTGTTGACGTTTGGCGATATTGCTGTTTACCAACTGCAATTCGGCCATCGTCTTTTTTTGTTTTCTGTCGGTTTGGTTCAGTTGCTTGTTGGTCTGTTCAATTTCTTGTTCCAACTTCTTTTTGTTCGCCTCTAAGGTTTTGCGGTCTTGGGCAAAGGCCATCGTGAGCGGAAAAACCAACAACAGGCAAAAAAACAGTCGGAAGGATATGGAAAAGGCGGAAGTGCGCATGGTGTTTAAAAGGGATTGTCTAGGTTTTTCATCATCCCGCGGTTGCTTTCCATCTTGGCCGATTTCGGTATGGAAAGCGGAAAAGAAAGTTCATTGTTCCAGCGGGGTTTGGTATAGCGGATTTGTACGTCGGCCAGAATCCTGCGGTTTTGGGAAACGGAAAGGTCAAAGCCGTATTCTTCAAAATAACGCAGTTTTATCTGTAAGGCCGTTTCATGGTAGGTGATTTGCAGATACAGTGCGTCGGGGCGGAGCGTGGTTTTGTTCACGAAAAGCTGCCAGGTCAGGCTGTCGTTTACCACTCCGTTGATGCCCCACCGTAGCGAATCAGTATGTACGAGCGAGCGTTTCCCCGTCAACATCACTGAGTCGGTCTGCCGCATGAAAAGGCATTGAATCAATCGGAACGCTACCGGCAACAGTTTTACAGAATCATGGGTATAGAGAGCGCCTTCATTGCTTATCCGGCTGTAGAAAAGCAGGCTATCGGGGGTAATCCGCATACGTCCCAGTTCAAGCAGTTTGGTACAGCTGAACCACAGGATACTGTCTTTTTTAACGCGTATCTGACCACCCAGACTGATACGCATCGACTCTTTCCCATCTTCCGCGTCACCAATCCTCAATTTCATGTCCATATTGGCGGCGAATGTGGAAAACTGCGTGTTGTACGACATGGATTTGCGGAGAACGAAATCCACCGAATCACGGGCGTTCCGAGCCAAATCTTCATCTATGGCAAAACTTTGGTTCTGCCATGACCGGTCTTCCCTGTCCTGACGGCATCCGGAGGTCAGTAAACCCATAATGCAAGCCAGTGATACGAAAAACAGGCGGTATGTAATCCTCATTCTCATTTATTCGGTAAAATCAGGGTTTTCAATTTTCCGTTCTATCGGCGTTCTTTCTTCTCCGGACAATAGGGATGCGGCCTTTTTCCATGCCTCCACCGCTTGGTGCGTTTGTCCGCAACGTTGCAGGATATCGCCGTAATGCTCCCAAAATATAGCCTCCTTGCCGTTGCTGTATTTTAAGGCCTTTTCCATCACCTCCTTCGCTTTCGTGTATTTTTCGGCGCGGTACAGCGCCCAAGCGTAGGTGTCGAGAAAAGTGGTGTTCTGCGGTTCTTCCCTGCACAAGCGTTCCGCCATTTTTTCGGCTTTCTCCAGTTCTCTTCCCGTTACGGCCATATAATAGGCATAGTTGTTCCGCACATATCTGTCGGTAGAATCCGTTGCGTAAAGAAGGCGGTAGGCTTCCAGGCTTTTGTCGTGCCGGTTCAGGGCAAAGTATCCATCGCCCAGAATCTGCAATGCCACTTTCTCCATATAGGGATTGATGCCCATGTTGTGTTTCCTGCATTTTTCGGCCATGGTTATGGCATGCTCATTGTCTCCTTCAAGCATGGCGGCAACCGCTAGGTATAAATAGGGAGCGGGTTGCTCGGGAAAACGTTCCATGGCGATCCGGCCGGCTTGTTTGAGTATGGCGGTATCGCTTGCCTGATTGGCGGAAAAAAGCAGCATTTCCCATGCTCCGAAAACGGAGGAATCCAGTGTTACGGCCTTTTTCAACAAGGGAATGGCCGCATCCACATCTTCCAGCAATACGAGAAATTTTCCGTGCGTAAAGAAACCCTCCGCTTCATGCGGATGCACACGGTTGAGAACTGTAAACAGATGGCGTGCCTGTGTCAGCAGATCGCCTTTGGGTTTGCGTTCATCTTGTTCCGTGTAGTAGGTTTTAAGGATGTTCAACTTGGTCTTGAAATCCAGCCGGACATTTTCTACCGCTTTTTCCAATGAGCGGTAGGCGGCGTTGAAATCGCCTGTGTTCCGGTAGTAATCGGCCAGTGAGACATGAATATAGGGATCATCGGGTTTCAGTTCCAATATCTTTTTGAAATAGCGGTAGGCTTGTTTGTAGTCTTTTTCTTTCATACACATCTGGGCCAGTATCTCCAGATATTTCGACTGCCCGGGAATGGCCGCGCTTATCTTTTCTATTTCGTTGCGGGCCGCCTTGGCATTGTTCATGCCCGTGTAAAGTTTGTATTTCTGCATGCTCCATTCGTCCGTATAGCCGAATTCCGATTGCAGGCGGTCATAAACGGCAATGGCCAGCGGAAGGTCTTTCAAGAACACGTGCATATTGGCCTCTTCGTAGGCGTATTGCAAGGTTTGCGGACGGAGCCGGTGCAGAAGCGCAAAGGTTTCACAAGCTTTCTTGAATTGACGGGTGGTTTTGTAGAGCTGGGCGCGTAAAAGCTGGAACCATTCATTGTCGGGTTGCAGCAGGCAGGCTTTTTCGGCATAGACGATCGCTTCCGAGAACCGGCTTTCATTGGCCAGCAGGTTGCTTATCTGAAAAGCTGCCGTGGCGTCTGTGGGGTCTTTTTCCAGCAGAATACGATACAGTTGCAACGCGTCTTCGACATGGTCGGCGATATAGGCGGAAGTGGCTTCCAAAAACAGCGAGTCCTTGTAGCGGTCTTCCTCTCCGTAAACGGCAATGCCGCCCTCCACCGTCATTTCGGTGGGCGTAAGCACAACCGTGTGCATTGGCGCAGGCTTTTTCCTGGAATGTTTTTGCCCATGGGCATTCTGCACCGACAAGCATCCTGCCAACAGACAGACGGCTATCGACAACCCACCTTTTATGTTTTTGATTCGCGTCATTCCGTTCAAGGGTTTATCAGGCATCCGTGCGGGAATAATCGCTCAGGTTCACCGAAACCGCATGCGCGGCGGTGGACGCTTCGGTGCCTATCATGGAGTTTTCGAGCACGATGTTTTCGATATTGGCCTTTTTTTGCACGATGGTATTCTTCACCACGGCGTTTCTGATTGAACTTTCCGATTCCAGCGTTACGAAAGGCCCCACCACCGCGTGTTCTATACGTGCGTTTCCGGCAATGAAGCAAGGAGGGATAACCACCGAATCCTTTATGTCGGCTTGTGGCGACACGTAATGTCCCTTATGGGCGAGCACGCGGGCATGGGTCTGCACGGTGGCTTCCTTGTTGCCGCAGTCGAGCCATTCCTCCACGGGTTCGCTGTAAAAGCGGAGCCCTTTCTCCATCATGTTCTGCAAGGCGTCGGTAAGCTGGTATTCGTTGCCTTTGCGCACGTTGTGGTCGATGAGGTATTGCAGTTCGTTGCGGAGGTTCTCGCCGTCCTTAAAGAAATAGATGCCGATGATGGCCAGGTCGGATACCGGTGTCTTGGGTTTTTCCACAAAGCCGGTGATTCGTTGGTCGGCATCGGTCAGCACCACGCCGAACGCGCTCGGGTCGGGCACCCGTTTGGTCCATATCACGGAATCCTGCGTGGTGTCGAGCCGGTTGGAGCAGTAGAAAAGCGTGTCGGCGAAAGCCACCACCAGCGGGCCTTGCAGGGAAGGGGCGGCGCACAGAATGGCGTGGGCGGTGCCCAAGGCTTCTTCCTGATAGTAGATCGAGGCCTTGGCGCCTATGTTTCGGGCGGCTTGCCGGAGATCTCTTTCGGTCTTTGCACCGAAATGTCCCGTGATAAAGGCGATTTCTTCAATCGGCTCTTTCACGGCTTGCGAAATCTGTCCGATAAGGTGTTCCACAATCGACTTGCCGGCAAAACGGATCAAAGGTTTGGGCGTGGTGAGGGTATGCGGGCGCATACGTTTGCCCATGCCCGCCATGGGGATGATGA
>CAZPBB010000016.1:4032-22467 GCA_964584745.1 uncultured Bacteroidaceae bacterium | reverse complement strand
CCTTGGGGGAGGCGGTCGAACGAAACGTTAAAGGTAGTGAAAAAATACGAGACGGAATCAATAAAAACGCCGGACGGATTATTTTCCGTCGATAGAAAGAAGTTTTCTTTTGAATTAAATTTTTCAATCGAATTGACAGAGAAAATTATTGAGATCTTGTTTTTTATCAAGTCCCAGTTTTTTACGGAGACGATAGCGTGATTGTTCCACGGCACGTGAGGAAACATGCATGATGTTGGCGATTTCCTTGGTGGTCATGTTGAGTCGTAGAAAGGCACAGAGCCGTTTTTCGGTAAGACTCAGGGTAGGGTATTTTTTTTGGAGATTCTTCAGAAAACCGATATGGACACGTTCAAAACGACTTTCGAATTCATGCCATTGTTCATCGTCTTCCTGTCCTTTCAAGAGGGCGATGGTACGGTCTATCAGCGGTTGGTTGGAAGGCTTGAACAGCATGCGTGCTTGTTGTAGCTGTCGGGTTATTTCTTGCAGGTCGTTGGCTCTCTTTTGTTGCTGTATGCTCTGGGTAACCATCTTCTTGTTTTCATGTTCCAGTTCGGAAGCCAAGAAGGAGTTTTCTTTCTGTTTGTTTATCAATAATTTTTGAGATCGCTTGTACCAATAAAAAAACACCACGATGCCTAAAAGCAACACCAATCCCAAAACAACCGTTATCAGAATCAGCCGATAAAGTTTGTATCGGTTGGTAAGTTCGGCCTGTATCGCCTCGTTTTCCATCTTGAGGCGTACCAGATTCACGATATTGCGTTTGTTTGTCAGTGAGTCAGAAGATTGCTTGAATTCTTGCAGGTACAGATAAGCCTGTTCATAGTCTTTTTCCGCTTCGGCAATCCAGACGAAATATTGCAGGATTATGTTGTGCATATTGTCTGCTCTCAGTTCGAGCGAAATGGCATCGGCTTTTTTAAAAATTGTTTTTGCACTATCTATATTATTGAGAGAAAATAAAATATATCCTTGGTAAATCAACGCACGGGCCATACTGGAACGGTTGTTGTATTTATGGGCTATTTCGAGCGACTTCTGTATGTTGAGCAAGGCGGAATCCATATCTCCGGCCGTGATATAGACAGGTGCCAGATTCATATACAGCCGGTCCATTCCGAAAGCGATACGGCGTTCCTCAATATGGTGGATACAGTGGCGCAATATCTGTTTCGCTTCCTTTATTTTCCCTTGTTCGGTATAGACGATGGCAATATTATTGAGCAGACGAATCCGCAACAAGGCATCGTTATCCTCATTTACATATGAAAGTGCTTCTTCGTAATAGGCCAATGCTTGTTCGGGTTCTTTTTGAAGGTCGGACAACACACCGAAAGCATTGAGGATATTTGCTATGGCATTGCTGTCTTTTATTTGCATGGCTATTTCCTTGGCTGAAAAAAGTTCGGCATAGGCTTTATCGAAAACATTCATTTCGGTAAAATAACGGCCTTGCAACAGCAAGGCGGAAACCAGAAGCGAACGGTTTCCTGTATTTTGGGCGTTTTCCTTTACCGTCCGGCAGATTTCATAAACGTTATCCAAATACCCTTTATAAAGCCATATTTCCCCCTTTAGCAGCAGGACTTCGCTTTCGAGCGTATGTTCGCGGTTCTTGATGGCCCAGTCATATACCCGGTTGTTGAAAAACAGCGAAGAATCTTCGTTTATATAGAGATAATGCCGCATCAGGGCAAAGTCATTGGAAACGGAAGAGGGATATTGGGGAGAAGACCATACAACTTGCAAGGAAACAAAAATCTGCAAGGCTATAGAAAAGCAGATACCTTTTTTCATAAAGTGGCCACAAAGCATGGTTGCAAAGGTAGTTTTTCTTTCCTATACAGCCAAGTATGGTTTTCTCTATTTATTTCAAAGCCCCGTTTTTTCTACGTTTTTTTAAAAACAAGCCTTACGATTGAAATATAATTATTGCATATATACAATGTTTTATAATTATTTGTTGGGGTATGTCGAATACGATATATAATGGATATGAAAATTTGTAGTAGATAGTTTTTGAACATGGATGCCCAAATCTGTTTTTATTTGCTCGTTTGATTTGAGACATAACATTTTAAAAACGCTTGCCATGAAACAAACATCGCTTCGGACCTGCGTTTGCCGTATGGGCATGATGGTCTGTATTTTGTTGGGATCGCTCCCGATAAGAGGGTTGGCTCAGATTCCCAACTCCGACAATGTGCTGATGGGATATATAGATGAGTCCTACTTCGGTACTTACAAGGATGATAAGTATAACTTTTTGGTTTGGGATGGAGAGGAAGAACCTGTCGTATTGCCTTCGTTGCTTTCTGATATAAGCCGTTACGGTAGGGTAATGGCGGGAACCTGGGTCAACAATGAATTCTATTGCATCACCATGAGCGTTGAAGACGAGAAGAATTTCTATATCGCCTATGAACCGCTGTCTCGTTCTATTCGCATTATCGGTATAACGTCGGTTTATATGGGAACGTTTAACTGCGATATGGCCTATAACGAAAAAACCGGTGAACTGTTCGCTTTGCAATCCACTACAACCGGAACATGGCTTTATAAATTGTCGTTGACCGATACAACTTCACAGGAAATCATAGGTCCTGGCGGCTTATCCGGCATCACTTTAGAGGGAGTGAGTCCCTCCGACGGTTCTTTCGTCGGTCTGGCTTTCAACAGCAGGGGAGAACTCTATACAGTCTACAGCCGGAATAGCGACAACGCGCAGATATGCAGGGTAAACACACAGACGGCTTCTGCCAGCGTGGTTGCTACCACAGATATCCGTGCGGGTTCATCCAACAGCATTACTTTTTCCGCCGATCCTGATAAATTGTATTGGTACACGCTCTATCGTGGCGATTATGTGTGGGAGGTAAACCTTACGGACGGAGAGACTCAAAAAGTAAGTGAAGAAGAATTGGGACCTTTTACCGCTATCTGTCATCCCCGATATCCACAAGGAGCGCCGGCTTCTCCCATTGCCGATTTGAAAGTGGTGAAAAATCCCTCCGATTATCAGGAAGCCACTTTTTACTATACGTTGCCTACTGTTGACCTGCAAGGAAATACGATTACGGGCAAGATGCGTGTGGAAATATGGAAAGGAACAGATCTTGAGGATATGGTTAAAATCGATGAGTTCCCGGACCGTGAATCAGGAGAAAAACTTTCTTACACCCACACCGAAACACAAGAAGGAACTTTTTGGTTTGCTTTTCGTGTATTTGTAAACGGTTTTAATAGTCCGTTTGCCCATACGCTCTGCCCGTTTTTCAACGTTACCTATCCCTATCAGACCAGTTTTGAAAAAGATGACGAACAGGGTGTTGTAACGACCGAAGGAGAAGGTTGGCAGCATTGGGAAAACTATCGTCAGTATGATTGGCAGCCGTGGGACACCTTGGTGAGGACAGGAAAGTATTCGTATGGTGTGAATGTGGACACGGCTTCCAAACTCAGGATAGGTAACGGGCTGTACGTTTATAAAGACGTGGAGTACGAGTTTTCGTTTTATGTGATAGGTCATGCCAAGATCATTTATGGCGGACGCTGGATAGAAGGACCTGTAAATCCTTTGGAAATCGCTTACGACGGACAAGACACCCTGCTTACGCTTCCCAAGCAGGGAGAAGGTGTGGGCGCGATAAAACCCTATCGTTATTTCGATAAGTACAGTTATAGATTCACCGCCAAGGAAAACGGGCCGCTTGACATTACCTTCCGTGCCGTGGGCGATGATTCGTATTTTATCGATGATTTTGAAATAAAACAGCTTACATTGCCAGAGGTTCCGGGTATCATAACGGATTTGGCTGTGAACGAAGCAGCTACCGATGTTGAAAACCGAAAGCTTTCGGTAAGTTTTACAGTTCCGTCCAAAACATTGGGCAATGAAGACCTTACCGATCCCGTGGATGTGGTCTTGCAATGGTCGCGTTATCGTAATTTTACCGATGAATTGGGTGAAGAGAGCATGATTTCGCAAACGCTTTCCGCGTTAGATCCCGGTTCGACAGAAACCGTTGACCGTACTTTCGATAAGGAAGGTTTTTATTATATAAGAGCTTATGCCTCAAACGACAAGGGTGATTCGCCGCTTTCGAGTATTCTGGAAGCCGGCTATATGGGTGCCGGCGTTGAGGTGAACATTACGGTGAACAACGAAGACAATGATCCGGTTTCTGGTGCATCGGTAAACATGATACCGCTTTACCCCGAAAGGAAAGATGTTTATACAACGGCTTCTTCGCAAGCGGGATCGGCAACAATAGAGAAGATGTATTGGGGAAGATACAAATTGGAAATAACCCATTCTTTGTATGAAACCTTTCAAAATGAAATAATCCTTGAAAAGGATACGGTTTTTTCAGTCCGGATGTCCGAAAAACAGTTCTTTTCTGCTCCCGCCGCTGTGAGCGGGTTGGAAATAACCGGAAAGGATCAGGAGCAACTTACAATAAACCTGAAATGGACGAATCCTGAAACCGATATCGAAGGAAACACGCTTATGGCCTTGACGGGTGTGATTGTCTCTTGCAGCCTGGAAGGAACCGAACCGGTGGTTCTGGACACGATCAAACAGAATGTCCTTCCCGGTGGGGAAATGACTTATACGGCCACATTGCCGGAACAGGGCGATTATAACCTCTTGATATCGGTCTATGATGAACATGGCCGTTCGGAGGAAGTTTCGGTAAAAACCGGTTACATAGGCAATGGGTTTGAAAAAGCCTTTATCTGCATGGCAAACGGAGAAGCGGTGAAAAACGTGCGTGTTTCGCTTTTGTCGGCCGATAGAAAATATACCGCCACGGGAGGTGAAGACGGCAAAGTGCGTCTGGCCGGCATACAGCGGGGCGTTTATGAATTGGTGGCCATGGCCGATTGTTATGACCGTTTGATAAAGGAAGATTTCATCGTGGATGACGCAACCGAATCTCGTCTGGAAGAATTCTCTTTGGCCAAACCATCTCCTGAACTTACCGGATTCACGCAGATCGACCGTCAAGTTACTTTTACCTGGAGTCTGAAGGAAGACCGCAATTTTACAGACGGTTTTGAAACCTATACCGATTTTGAAATCGAACAAATCGGTGAATACAAACTGGGTGGAGCCAAGAGCAAGGGTTATTTCGGTGGATGCACTTGGCCGAACATCCTCGAAGACCAGTCGTGGATAGTGTTCAATCCTTACAGTACGTTCCCGCCGGTGAATGAGTACGCTTATTGGAAAACCCATTCGGGCGATAAGATGCTTTGCGCCTTATATACGGTAAGGAACGATGACTGGCTGGTGCATGCCGTTGAAGGCGGCGGTATCTTGAAGTTCTGGGCAAAGGGTCCGCAGATAGATAACACCGACCCTGAACGTTTTATAGTGCTGTATTCCACCACTGACGATAACTTCAGTAATTTTATCAAGGTTTCGGACGGCAGTTTTCTGGAAAGCAATAAGGAATGGACGGAATATAGTTTTGAACTGCCCGACAACGCCAAATATTTTGCCATACATTGCATATCGGACGATGCCAGTGTGTTGCAGATAGATGATCTTTCCTATACCTTGTCCTATGGACAAAAGGTAAAACCGGCCCAAGGATTTGAACTTTATATAAACGGTGCCCGCGTGGCGGTGCTTTCGGCGACGGACACTTCCTATAAATTCGAAGACCTGCCCGACGGCAAGCATATTTTAGGATTGAAAGCCGTATATGAAAACGGAACTTCGCGAATGCTTACCCGTACGGTAACGATAGGAGATTATGTGGCCGCCCCGATCAATGTGAAGGTGGAGAAGGTAAGTGAAGACTGGGTGCTTTCATACGAAATGCCCCGTGGTGAAAAAGCTCAATATTTCAAGATTTTCCTGGATTGGGAATTGTACGAACATGTGGAAGACTTCAGTTTTGTATTGCCTCCGGTAAATCCTGACGTGGAACATGTGGCCGGTGTTTGCGCGGTAAACAACGAACATTTTTCGGATACGGTGTGGGTGAAGTTCAATACGCGACCTGGTAATGAAAACGCAGAAAAATCCATGATCAGTCTTGTTCCCAATCCTTCCGTAGATGGAAAGGTATGGATCACGACCCATTTGGGCGGCACACTTGAAATTTTTGCCATGGACGGCAAAAAAGTTTGTAAGCAGGAAATCGCCGCCGGTATTCAAGAATTGAATCTGCACCAGCCGCAAGGCGTATATGTGGTTACCGTTATAGGGCCAGACGGTTCCAGACTCGTTACCCGTTTGGTCATTGCCAGGTAAGAGTTCTTGTCGAAAGCCAAAGCGGGGCGGAAAATGCAAATACATTTTCTGCCCCGCTTTGTTTATGGGAAGAGACCGACAAATAGATCCGGTGATGAAAAGTGAAAGATTTCAGATATAGGTGGTCAGTCGCTCGATTGCCTAAGGTTTAGTATTCGTCTTCATGGAAGAAGAAATCTTCCTTGGTAGGATAATCGGGCCAGATTTCTTCAATACCATCGTAAACGATCCCTTCATCTTCCAACTCTTCCAAGTTTTCCAAAATTTCCTGCGGCAGACCTGAACGCTGCGCGTAGTCAATAAGCTCCGATTTCGATGCCGGCCAAGGGGCGTCTTCCAGTTTCGAGGCCATTTCTAATGTCCAATACATAAAGCAAAACCCTCCTTCAAAAAATTTCGTGAATGCAAAGGTATATCATTTTGGCCAATCTCAGACCTATCGGCAACGGCATATACCTTCACGGACAGCCCCTACGTCCGTAAAGGTATATCATTTTGGCCAATCTCAGACCTGTCGGCAACGGCATATACCTTCACGGACAGCCCCTACGTCCGTAAAGGTATATCATTTTGGCCAATCTCAGACCTGTCGGCAACGGCATATACCTTCACGGACAGTCTCTTCGTCCGTAAAGGTATATCATTTTGACCAATCTCAGACCTGTCGGCAACGGCATATACCTTCACGGACAGCCCCTTTGTCCGTAAAGGTATATTATTTTGGCCAATCTCAGACCTGTCCTTATGTTGTCATTAAGGCTACTTTTGAGCAATATTGTTATCTTTGACACGCTTAAACAAAACACATGACTTTTTCAGACTTAAACCTGCGGCAGGAAATCCTTGCGGCAATAGAAAAACTCGGATTTTCAGAACCTATGCCCGTGCAGGCGAAAGTCTTGCCTGTACTCCTTTCCACTGATACCGATATGGTAGCCCTGGCGCAGACAGGGACCGGAAAAACAGCGGCTTTCGGCTTACCGTTATTGGAAAAATGCCATCCCGACCAAAAAGGGGTGGAAGCCCTTGTGCTGAGCCCCACTCGAGAACTTTGCATGCAGATTGCCAAGGATCTCAGGAATTTTGCGCAGAATATCAAGAATCTTCGCATTTGTGCCGTATATGGCGGTGCCAGCATAGAACGCCAACTGGATGAAATTGCCAGAGGCGTTAAAATCGTGGTGGCTACGCCTGGCCGTATGCTCGACATTATCCGTCGTGGAAAAATCGATTTCAGCGGTCTTAAGACCGTCGTGTTCGATGAAGCCGATGAAATGCTCAACATGGGCTTCCGCGATGAATTGGACGGTATTTTAGCCGATACGCCTGCCGACAAGAACACATGGCTTTTTTCAGCCACGATGCCCAAGGAAATCCGTGTCTTGGCCAACCACTACATGCGTGATCCGCAGGAAATCGTTATCGGTACGCGTAATGAGGGTTCGGCCAATGTAACGCATCATTGCTACATGGTCAATTCCCGTGACCGTTATCTGGCGCTCAAACGGATTATAGATTTTTATCCTGAAATCTATTCGATTATTTTCTGCCGCACCCGTCGGGAGACCCAGGAAGTGGCTGAACAACTTATAAAGGACGGCTACAACGCCGACGCCTTGCACGGTGATCTTTCACAGGCTCAGCGCGACAATGCCATGAGCCGTTTCCGCCTCAAGAATCTGCAATTGTTGGTGGCCACCGATGTGGCCGCACGCGGTCTGGACGTGAATAACCTTACCCATGTGCTTAACTACAACCTGCCCGATGAAACGGAGCAGTATATCCATCGTAGCGGGCGGACTGGCCGTGCTACGGCCACTGGCATATCCATCGCCATTATCACACCCCGCGAAAAAGGCCGCCTGAAGGAGATCCAAAAGGTGCTTAAAAAAGAGTTTATCCTGCAACCCGTTCCCCAAGGCGAGGAAATATGCGAAAAGCAACTCCTTTACCAAATCAACCGTATGATGCAGTTGGATATGGGCGAGGGGGCCGGTCCAATAGAGACCTATCTGCCGGGTATCTATGAAAAATTGCAGGATCTGAGCAAGGAAGAAATTATCAAACGCTTCGTGTGGCGAGAATTCAACCGTTTTTCGGAATATTACGCCAATGCGCCGGCAGTGGAAGATTTGAGCGTGGAACGGAAAAACAAATTGCAACGTGGCGATAGCAAACGTGGACAGCGTGGTGTGGCGGAAGGGCTTTCGCGCATTTTCGTGAATCTCGGCCACATGGACGGGCTCAAACCGCAGAACATGTTGGGCATCATAAACGATTGCATCGGTACCAAGGAAACCCATATAGGACGTATCGAAATTTATAAGACTTGTTCGTTTGTGGAAGTGGATGACCGCTATCGCGATGAAATCATGGAAGGGCTGAACCATACCGTATGGGGAGATCGGAAATTGTTTTCCGAACCGGCTACGGGCAACGAAAAGACTTCTTCAGTCGGACGGGGAGAAAAGAATTTCCGTTCAAATACCCGCAAGGGAAGGGAAAGCCGGAACTTCGAAGACGATCGTTCCGGAAAAACCGACAGGAAAGTAAGTAAGTCAGGTTGGCAGAAATGGGTTCCGGAAACGGATTCCTTCGATGCTTTTGAACGTGGTAAGAAACACGGTTTCGATTTTTCGGCTTTCGATAAGTCGGCTTTTGAGAAAACCAGTAAAAACAAAAATAACTCGGCTGCCGGACGCAGGACACGCAGAGCTGTGGAAGCGGCGCGCGAAAATCCTAAGACATCGGGCAAGCGCAGAAAAAAATGAGGATGATGGCAACAAAACGATTTGAAATTCTGGAAAAGGAAACTTTGGCGCCTGAGATTATCAGTATGCAGATATATGCGCCACGCTTGGCGGCTTCGGCAAAACCGGGGCAGTTTCTGATCGTCATTCCGGACGAAAAAGGAGAAAGGATTCCGCTTACGGTCTGCGATTACGATGTGAATCGTGGCACAATCCGCATTGTATTCCAAATGCTTGGAGATTCTACCAAACGTTTAGGAAAATTTGAAGTGGGTGAAAGTTTCGATGATGTGGTGGGTCCCTTGGGCCGTCCGTCTGATTTTCTGGAAGAGGATCTGAATGAGGTAAAGCAACGTAACATACTTTTCGTAGCGGGTGGTTTCGCGGCCGCGCCCGTTTATCCGCAGGTAAAATGGATGCACGGACAGGGTGTGGGATGCGATGTTATATTGGGTGCTCGATCGGCCAGTCTTTTCGTGTTGGAAAAAGAAATGCGGGCGGTGGCGAAAGAAGTGTATCTCTGCACCGATGACGGAACGGCGGGTTTCCATGGCCGTGTAACGGATCTGATAAAAGATCTGGTGGAAAATCAGGGCAAGAAATATGATCAAGTGATCTGTATCGGTCCCATGATTATGATGAAGTTCGTTTCGTCGCTCACCAAAGAATACAACATTCCCACTGTGGTGAGCCTCAACACGCTTATGGTGGATGGAACGGGCATGTGTGGTGCCTGTCGTGTAACAGTAGGAGGAAAAACCCGCTTTGCTTGCGTGGATGGTCCTGAATTCGATGCCCATCAGGTAGATTTCGATGAAGCCATGCGCCGTCAGGGCATGTATCGTCAATATGAAATAGCCAAGAATACCGATGGACACCATTGCAACCTTGCCGCCGCCGTGGAGGAATCGGCTTCTTGCCGCGCTTTGGAAAGAGAGGGGATTTCTTGCGAGTTCGATAAAAAGAAAAGGGTTCCGGTCCGTGAACAGGATCCGAAGGTGCGGAGCGGCAATTTTGAAGAAGTCTGTTTGGGCTACAATGTAGAAGAAGCTGTTTTGGAAGCCTCCCGTTGCTTGCAGTGCAAGAAGCCTGCCTGTATGGAAGCCTGCCCTGTTTCCATAAAGATTCCGCAGTTTATCGCACAGATCGCACAGCGCGATTTCGAGGAAGCCGCCCGTGTGATTGCCATCGATTCGGCTTTGCCTGCCGTTTGCGGCCGTGTATGTCCCCAGGAATCCCAATGTGAGGGCTCATGCGTGATGGGCAAGAAGTTTGAACCCATCGCCATCGGGAAACTGGAACGTTTCGTGGCCGATTACAATCGCGTCAAAGGTGGGGTGAAAATAGAGAAACCGGTTTCGAACGGCAGAAAAGTGGCTGTTATCGGCAGTGGTCCGGCAGGGCTTACCTGTGCGGGTGACTTGGCTAAAATGGGCTATTCGGTAAGGGTTTTCGAAGCCCTGCACAAAGCCGGTGGAGTGTTGGTGTATGGTATTCCCGAATTCCGTTTGCCAAAAGCCATCGTGGCCAAAGAAATCGAAAATCTCAAGAAGTTGGGTGTTGAATTCGAAACAGACGTGATTATCGGAAAAACCGATACAGTGGATCACCTTATGGATGTTGAAAAATACGATGCGGTTTTTATCGGTTCGGGTGCCGGTTTGCCCCGATTTATGAATATTCCGGGAGAAAATCTCAACGGTGTGGTTTCCGCCAACGAGCTTTTGACCCGTTCTAACCTTATGAAAGCTTATCGCGAAGATTACGCGACTCCGGTTTTTATCGGCAAGAGAGTGGCTGTCGTAGGAGGGGGAAATGTGGCGATGGATGCCGCCCGTACCTCCAAACGTCTGGGTTCGGATGTATATGTGGTATACCGCCGTACCGTCAACGAAATGCCGGCACGTCGCGAAGAGGTGCACCATGCGCAGGAAGAAGGCATCCATTTTATGGAACTTACCAATCCCATTGAAATATTGGGCGATGAAAAAGGCTGGGTAAAAGCCATCCGTTGCATCCGTATGGAATTGGGAGAACCCGATGCTTCAGGTCGTCGCAGTCCTGTGGAAGTGCCCGGTTCGGAATTCGATATTGAAGTGGACGAAGTAGTGATGTCGCTTGGAACGGTGGCCAACCCTATGCTGGCACATTCGATAAGAGGTTTGGAAACCAGTCGCAAAGGTTGTATCGTGGCCGACGACAACGGCATTACCTCCCGCAAGGGTGTGTTTGCCGGTGGCGATGTGGTATCGGGTGCGGCTACGGTGATTCTGGCCATGGGTGCGGCGCGTAAGGCAGCCAAAGCCATCGATGCTTATATCCAAGGTAAATAATTGACGGTATCCTCAAAAAAAGCCGGTATACTGAAACTGTTTCTTTCGGCCTTACGTATACCGGCTTTTCTTTTTGAGTAAATAAAAGATCACTTGATCTCTTTCAATTCGAAGTTCTTGCCGAGGTATTTTTCACGGACTTCCGGATCTTCCGACAGTTCTTTCGAAGAACCCGACTTGAGGATCTTTCCGCTGTAAAGCAGATAGGAACGGTCTGTAATGGAAAGTGTTTCCTGAGCATTATGGTCGGTAATCAGAATACCGATGTTTTTCTGTTTGAGTTGCAGAACAATCTTTTTGATATCTTCCACCGCCAAAGGATCGATGCCTGCAAAAGGTTCGTCCAGAAGGATGAATTTGGGATTGGCGGCTAAGGCGCGTGCGATTTCGGTACGTCTTCTTTCACCTCCCGAAAGACTGATGCCTTTTGTCTTGCGGATATGTTCAATGCCGAATTCCTGTAAGAGTTCTTCCAACCGATGCTTCCTTGTTGCCGGATCCTTTTCGATAAATTCCAAGATGGACACGATGTTGTCTTCCACGCTCATCTGCCTGAAAACGGAAGACTCCTGCGCCAGATAACCGACGCCGAGCTGCGCCCGTTTGTACATGGGAAGTTTTGTAATATCGGTATCGTCCAGAAAGACTTTTCCGGACAAGGCCTTTATCAATCCCACCATAATATAGAAGGATGTGGTTTTTCCGGCACCGTTCGGACCGAGCAATCCCACAATTTCGCCTTGATTGAGTTCGATGGAGACATGATCGACCACAGTGCGTTGTCTGTAAACTTTTACGATATCTTCGGTGCGCAGTATCATGATGGTTTTTTATTTTCCAACAAATTCGTATCTTTGATATTTGCGGTTGGAGGCAGGAAAACCTGCCGGCAATTCCTTCACAGGAGAAAGGACAGCAAAAGTAAACATTTTTATTAACCCGAGTCACCATGGAGTATAGCAGTGAGTTTCTACATCAGGAATTGTTGCGTGTATTCGGTTTTTCCCGTTTCAAGGGTAAGCAGGAGGCTATTATCCAAAATGTCCTGAAGGGAAAGGATACTTTCGTGATTATGCCTACAGGGGGAGGAAAATCGTTGTGCTATCAGTTGCCCGCCTTGATACTGCCCGGAACGGCCATTATCGTGTCACCGCTTATTGCTCTGATGAAAAATCAGGTAGATGCCGTGCGGAGTTTCGGCAGTGCCTCTGATATAGCCCATTATCTCAATTCTTCCCTTACCAAGACAGAAATGAAGCAGGTAAAGGAAGACCTGAGCAGTGGTAAGACCAAGTTGCTCTACGTAGCGCCCGAAACGCTCACCAAAGAAGAAAACATAGAGTTTTTCAAAACGATTCCCATTTCACTTTACGCCATTGACGAAGCGCATTGTATTTCGGAATGGGGACACGATTTCAGACCTGAATACCGTCGGCTCAAACCGGTCATAGATCAGATAGGCCAGAAAGTACCCATCATTGCGCTCACGGCAACCGCTACGCCTAAAGTACAGAAAGACATTCAGAAAAATCTGAATATGTTGGATGCGGCCGTGTTCATTTCGTCTTTCAACCGTTCCAATCTTTATTATGAGGTTCGTCCCAAAACCAAGAATGTGGACAGGGATATCGTGCGTTTTATCCGTGCCAACGGTGATAAGTCGGGTATTGTGTATTGTCTGAGCCGCAAAAAAGTGGAGGAATTCGCCGAGGTGCTTTGTACCAACGGTATCCGCGCCTTGCCTTACCATGCGGGGCTGGACGCGCAGACGAGGACGGCCAATCAGGACAAGTTCCTGATGGAAGAGGTAGAAGTGATCGTGGCCACGATTGCATTCGGCATGGGTATAGACAAGCCCGATGTGCGTTTCGTGATACACTATGATATGCCCAAGAGTCTAGAGGGTTATTATCAGGAAACGGGTCGTGCCGGAAGGGATGGGGGTGAGGGGAAATGCATCGCTTTCTATTGCGAGGAAGACATCATCAAACTGGAGAAGTTTCTCAAGGACAAATCGGTGTCGGAACAGGAAGTGGCGCGGCAGCTGATGGCGGAAACCATTTCGTATGCCGAGACCTCGATGTGCCGCCGCAAGAACCTTTTGCATTATTTTGGCGAGAAGTACGAGGAGGAAAACTGCCATAACTGCGACAACTGCCTTTATCCCAAACAAAAGGAAGACGCCACCGAAAGCGCCCGTTTCGTAGTGCAACTGATATTGGACATCAAGCAACAGTTCAAGATAGAGTATATCGTGGCTCTTTGCATGGGTAAGATTTCTCCTTCCATCAAAAATTACAAACACAATCTTTTACCTCAGTTCGGAAAAGGAAAGAACAGGGATGAACGCTATTGGAAAGCGGTGATCCGCCAGTGTGTGATAGAAGATCTTCTTGCCAAAGACATAGAAGACTATGGGGTTATCAAGGTTACCTCTTCCGGCGAGGCTTTTGTGAACTCGCCGTTTAAGATAGAGGTGATTCGGGACCATACCTATAACCCTGATGACGAGGAATATATGACTGGCGGCAATAGTTCGGTGGAAGCCGTGGATAAAACACTCTACCTATTGCTGAAAGAACTGCTCAAAGAAATCGCGCATAAGGAAAATGTTCCGCCGTACACGATTTTTCAGGATGTCTCACTTCGGGATATGACCGTTCAATACCCGATTACAATCGAGGACATGACCCGTATCACGGGCGTTGGCGTGGGGAAGGCGCAGCGTTACGGACAACCGTTTTGCGATGTGATCAAACGTTATGTGGAAGACAATGATATTTCCCGTCCGCAGGATTTCGTCATCAAGTCGGTAAACAAATCGGGTCTGAAAATCTATGTTATTCAAAGTATAGACCGCAAGGTTTCGTTAGACGATATCGCACTTGCCAAAAGTCTTTCGTTAGAAGAATTGATTACCGAGATAGAGCGTATTGTGGATTCTGGAACCAAACTCAATTTGGATTATTATATCGAGGAGGCGGTCGATCCGGATCATCGGGAAGATATTTACGAATATTTTTCGGAAGCCGAAACCGATTCGGTGGAAGAAGCCTTGCTTGAATTGGGCGAGGATGAATACAGCGAAAATGAAATCCGTCTGGTACGTTTGCAGTTTCTGTCAAAAGAGGGCAGATGAGACGGCTTGCAGTAAGAGGATTAAGGATAATTGAATATTTTTGAAACTTGAAAATAAGCTAAAAATGAACAAAAGTACATTGAAAATCAGTTTTGTGTGTTTGGCTATGAGTGTGCTGGCATGTAGTTGTGGGAAAAAAGGAAATGCGGATATTCCCACGGCTGTTTCAGTGGCGGAAGCCGGTATTCCCGTTTCAGGACTTACGATAGCCACGGTAAATATCGACAGCATCAATCAAGGGTTTCAGATGGTGGCTGACATACAGCAGGAATTGGTGAGAACGGAATCCAGACTTACGGCAGATATTCAGAATCAAGCCAATGCTTTTCAGAAAGAATACGACAACTACCTGAAGATAGGTGCCACGCTTACCTTGAGTGAACAACACAAGCGGGAAGAACAGCTCCAGCAAAAACAGCAATCCATCGCCGAACTACAGCAGACTTATGCCAATCAGTTGGTTGCCCTGCAAGCCCAGCGTATGGAAGAAGTGAGTAACCGTATTCTTGCGTTCATCGAAAAATTCAATCGTGAAAACGGACAGTTCGGTATGATTGTTTCTACAGGAAAACAAAGCGGCGTGCTGTATTCGTTGCCGTCAATGGATATCACTTCGGCCGTTTTGCGTGGGCTCAATGAAGAATACGCGGCCGAAAAGACGGCTAAGAAATAAATCCGGATAGACGATGCAGGTTAATGAAAGAGAAATGATGGCGGCCTATATCCGATTGGCCATGCAGGAGGATATAGGAGACGGCGACCATACCACTTTGTCGTGTATTCCGGCTTCGGCTACCGGCAAAGCCGTATTGGTGGCCAAAGAAGCCGGTGTGATAGCCGGTATGGAAGTGGCTGAAATGGTGTATGGCCAGATGGACGCTTCCATTGTTTTCACGCCTTTGGTGGAAGACGGTTGCGAGGTGAAGCCGGGAGACAGGATCTTTACCGTGGAGGGATCTTCCCGTTCCATTCTCACCGCCGAGCGTCTAAGTCTCAATTATATCCAGCGTATGAGCGGCATCGCCACCTATACACGCAAACTCACACGTTTGGCGAGTGCGGGAACGGCTGTATTGCTGGATACACGCAAGACCACGCCCAACAACCGTGTGTTCGAAAAAATGGCGGTACGCATAGGCGGTGGCAAAAACCATCGTTTCGGTCTTTTCGACATGATTTTGGTTAAAGACAATCATATTGATTTTGCCGGTGGTATCTGTCAGGCCATCGATGCGGTACATGCCTATTTGCAAGAAAAAGAATTGAAGTTGGCCATAGAGATAGAGGTTCGTTCTTTTACCGAGTTGGATGAGGTGTTGCGCCACGGCGGCATTGATCGCATCATGCTGGATAATTTTACGCCGGCCGATATCCGCACGGCGGTAGCACGCATAGGCGGTAAATACGAAACCGAAGCCTCCGGCGGCATCAATGAAAAGACTTTGGCCGAATACGCCGCCACAGGTGTTGACTTTATATCGGTGGGTGCGCTCACACATCATATCAGTTCGCTTGATTTGAGTTTGAAAGCCGTGCGGTAGCCATTGGTTTTCAAAAGAAAAAGATAAAAAGAAAGCAAAAAATGCCAAAAACAAAAATCGATGTCATTCTTGGCATCCAGTGGGGAGACGAAGGAAAAGGGAAAATAGTGGACGTATTGGCTCCCCGTTACGATATTATCGCCCGTTTTCAAGGTGGCCCGAATGCCGGACATACTTTGAAGTTCGGGGATATGACCCATGTGTTGCATACCATTCCTTCGGGTATTTTTCATGCCGACAAAGTAAATGTGATCGGTAACGGGGTATTGATCGATGCCTGCATTTTTTGCCAGGAAACGGCCTCTTTACGCAAGTTAGGCGTGGAACCGCGTGAAAGAATGAAAATTTCCGACAAGGCGCATATGATTCTGCCAACACACCGCTTGTTGGACGCGGCTTTGGAACAACGCAAGGGTGCGAAAAAAATAGGTTCCACCGTAAAGGGAATCGGGCCGGCCTATACCGACAAGACGGCGCGTTGTGGACTTCGGATGGGCGATATCTTCAACAAATCCTTCATGCAGAAATACGAGGCGCTCAAAAACGAACATCTGTTGCAGCTCAGGCAATACGGTTTTGATGTGGAAACGGCACGGATAGACGGTCAATCTTGGACGGAATACGAGGCTTGCTGGTTGGCGGGCGTGGAAGAATTGCGGGGTTTTGAGGTGATATCCACCGAATTCTATCTGAACCGCGCCATGGAACAAGGCAAAAGGATATTGGCCGAAGGCGCGCAGGGTTCCATGCTTGATATAGATTTCGGTTCCTATCCTTTCGTTACCTCTTCAAGTACCACCGCTTCAGGGGTTTGTGTGGGTCTGGGTGTTCCTCCTTCTGCCATCGGCAAGGTGTATGGTATATTCAAGGCTTACTGCACCCGCGTAGGTAGCGGTCCTTTCCCTACAGAACTGCATGATGAAACAGGTGAACTTCTCCGTCAGAAAGGGCACGAGTTCGGTGCCACCACGGGACGTGCCCGTCGCACGGGTTGGTTGGATCTGCCGGCTTTGCGTTACACTATTATGGTAAACGGTATTACCGATCTGATTATGATGAAAGCCGATGTCATGGACGAATTTCCGGTGGTGAAGGCGGCGGTGGCTTATACATCGGGTGGCAAACAGATCGATACTTATCCCGATACCGATACATCCGAAAAGGTGGAGGTTTCGTATGTGGAAATGCCGGGTTGGCAAAGCGCGATATCGCAGGCCCGCCGGCAAGATCAGCTGCCGCAAGCGTTTAAAGACTACATATCTTTTATCGGAAAGCATACGGGATTGGAAATCAGTATTATTTCAGTTGGTCCCGATCGCGATGAAACCATAGTGAATGCCCAATAAAAAAACGGACATATCGGGAAACTATAAAAACCGTCGGGTTTCACTGCGGATCCGGGAGGGTGCGTTGTGTTTACTTGGGGTATTGCTTGCCGGAACAGGCTTTGTAAGCGCCCAAAGAGTGGCGTGGACAGATGTTCCGCAAGAAGTGGTGGAAAGTTTCTATCTGGCTCATCCTCGGTCGGCTTGGAAAATGATACAATGGGAATTGGCCGACATGGGCTATTGCGCCCGCATTAATTTGCAACCCAAAGAGATATCTTCTCTCTTTCAGGCAAATGGCGAATGGCTCAGTACCCGTTGGACCATACCCGAAGCCCAATTGCCTTTGATTTCACACGATTTTATCAGCGAAAAATACGCTTTCTATCAACTCCGTTCCTGCTCTTACGAAGAAGATCGTTGGGATGGCCGGCATTATTACGCGCAATTGTCTATCTATGGCATTGAGGGCTATATCACAGAGATTTGCTTTGATTTTCGTGGCAACGTGGTGAGTGTTGACGGTGAAACCATGGCGGATTGGGATGAATTTGAACCGCTTACCGAAGAAGAAGTATTGCTGAAGAAAGAAAATGAGATGTTGGCCTTTATGCAGGAAAATCCTGTTTCGGAACGTAAAAAAATAAGAGCGGGAAAAACGGCGAAAGAAATGGTTTATCGCCCGCAAAGCCGCCGTCAGTTTATCGAAGCGCAGGTAACGGCACAGGCTAAGACCGCCCGTCAGCGTGAGGATGCGCATCAACAGCAGGAAAGAATCCTTAAGACATCTCCCGACACCTCGTATCTGATGGTGATCAATGATATAAAACAGGGAGAGGTGAGGGCGGAGAAGTCGGTGGAAAAGGAAACGTATGAAAACCACGGGGAAGATTATTATGAAGACTATGGGGAAGATTACGAAGACGATGGAGGGCCTTCTTTCGAAGAAAATTCCGAAAAGGTTGAGAGGAGTAAGGATTCTGTTCAAGAATTGTTGGCCGAACAATTCTTGGTAACGGAACAGCCGGTTGTAGCGGAGGAACCGGAAAGGAAGCCGGAAACGAAAGAGTTCA
>CAZPBB010000016.1:0-3932 GCA_964584745.1 uncultured Bacteroidaceae bacterium | reverse complement strand
GGTTGTAGCGGAGGAACCGGAAAGGAAGCCGGAAACGAAAGAGTTCACGATAGAAGAAGCGCCCGTTGAGGCCGAACAGCCGGTTGTAGCGGAGGAACCGGAAAGGAAGCCGGAAACGAAAGAGTTCACGATAGAAAAAGCACCCGTTGAGGCCGAACAGCCGGTTATAGCGGAGGAACCGGAAAGGAAGCCGGAAACGAAAGAGTTCACGATAGAAAAAGCACCCGTTGAGGCCGAACAGCCGGTGAAACCAGAAATCTCTCTTCCGGATAGCGCGCATGTGGTGGAACGGATGAAGACTGTTGTTTCGAATATGCAGGGATATGTTCCCACTGCGAAAATGTCGGTAAAGGCGATATTTCCTGAAGTGGTGCAACAGGCTTTTGACCGTCGTTTTCCACGTGCCGAAAACGTGAAGCAATATAAAGATACCAATGGCGTTTACCGTGCGGTCTTTCTGAATTTCGGACAAAAGGCCGAAGCCGTTATTTTCCCCGATGGTACCCATACTACCACAGCCTTGTTTTTCGGCAAGAAAGATGTTTCGTATCCTATTTGGCAATATATCGTCAATGCTCCCGAAAAATACAAGTTTGAGACAGGAAAGAGAGTGGTGTACGAATCACGTTACCGGCAACGTTTTCCGGCAGAAGAAAAGCCTAAAAACTATTATCAGATTGTGGTTTGGATAAAGAACAGGGAAACCAGGGAAAGAGATTATTTTCTGTTGACTTTCGATCACAAGGCACATTTTGTTTCAAGCATTCCGTATGACTACATGGGCACGCATTAAGATTTGGGCCGCAAAGACAGGAATGTTGCTGTTCTTGGGTGTGGTTGGCGGATGCCTTTACGGGCAGTCTTTTACGGGTGATTCTATTGTGAGCCTGCCTGGTCGGCCAGGTGTGTACCGTCTTATCGGACACGTAAAGATAGAGCATGGCGGAAACCGCATTTTCAGTGATTTTGCCGACTACAATCAAAAGACAGGATCCTGTCAGGCTTACGATAACCTGCGTATCCGAACATCTGACAATATCCATATCACCGGTGAGGTATTGGATTACAATGGAACCACAGGTTCATATACGGTTGACCGCAATGTAGTGCTCAAAGACCGCGATATGACCATGAAAACACCCGCCCTGCGTTACGAGGCCGCCACCAATAGGGCTTATTACAGCCAAGGCGGGGAAATGATTTCGGGTCAGACGGTGCTGACCTCAGACCGTGGTTATTATGACGGGCGGGCTGAAATTTTTCATTGTTTCGACAACGTGGTGATCGTTAATCCTGAATATACCATCTGGACGGATACGCTCCACTATGCCCAAACGGGATTGACCCATTTTCAGGGCAGTACCAATATCGAGACGACCGATTATTACATGTACGGCCTTAAAGGTTGGTTCGATCAGGAAAAAAATCAGGTGAGTCTGCAAAGGAACGCTTATGTGAAGACCAAGACATCGCAGGTGCTTTTCGGGGACAGCATCTATTATGATATGAATTTGAAAAACGGCAATGTTTTCAGGGATGTTTTTTTGCTTGATACGGCGCGGAACTGCTATATAAAGAGCGATTATGCCGAAAACAAGGAAAGCGAGGGTTATGCCTTGTTTACTGACAATCCCCGGGGGGTGATGGTGCAAAACGGCGATTCTCTTTTTGTAGCCGGCGACAAGATGGTAATGACCTATGACACGGCGCGTCAGATTAAGGAAATGTTCGTCTATCACAAAGTACGTTTCTACAAGGAAGGGATGCAAGGCAAATGCGACTCCCTGAGTTATAGGCATCGGGATTCGATAATGGAACTCTATCGCGAACCGATTATCTGGTTGGAAGATTATCAGATAGATGGTGATACAATAAAGGTATGGTTCACGCGGAACCGTCCGGAAAAAGTGTTGATACAGGAGAATGCGTTTATCGTGAGCGAGGTTTCAGCGTTGCAAGATTATTACAATCAAGTGAAAGGCAAACTTTTGTGGGGATATTTCGATGATAGTTCCAATTTCCGTACCGCGAATGTGATAGGAGCGGTGCAATCGATTTATTATGTACTTGATGACAAGAACAACGAGCTTATCGGGGTCAACAAAACCGAAAGCCGGATCCTGAAAATGGATTTTGAAAACAATCAGGTATATGGCATCAATATCATTCAACCTACTTCCACCACGCTCTATCCTGTTGACCGTCTTTCCCAACGGGAACGTATTTTGAAAGGTTTCCATTGGAAACCGGAATTGCGGCCGAAGTCGAAGTACGATCTCTCTTCCTCTTGGTAGGCAGCTGCCGATAGGTCTGAGATTGGTCAAAATAATATACCTTTACGGACAAAGGAACGGTCCGTGAAGGTATATGATGATGCCGACAGGTCTGAGATTGGCCCAAATGATATACCTTTACGGACAAAGGAACGGTCCGTGAAGGTATATGATGATGCCGATAGGTCTGAGATTGGTCAAAATAATATACCTTTACGGACAAAGGAACGGTCCGTGAAGGTATATGATGATGCCGATAGGTCTGAGATTGGTCAAAATAATATACCTTTGTAGACTATGCTCAGGAAAACAGTCCCTAATCTGCTTACGCTTTGCAATCTGCTTTGCGGATGCTTTTCGGTTACCTGTACTTTTTCAGGTAACACCGAGGTGGCGGCCTTTTTTATCCTGATTGCGGCGGTGTTCGACCTTTTGGATGGTATGGCCGCACGGCTTCTTCATGTGCAAAGCAAGATAGGAAAAGAGTTGGACTCGCTTGCCGATGTGGTGAGTTTCGGTGTGGCTCCCGCCATGATAGCCTATGATATGGTGGCGGCCTTTTTGCCCTGTTATTGGGCTTACGGTGTGTTTATTATGCCTTTGGCTGCGGCTTGGAGACTGGCAAAATACAATGTGGACCAACAGCAGCAATATTATTTTAAGGGGATGCCGACGCCGGCCAACGCTCTTTTTTGGGGGGCGCTTGCCTTTTCGTGGATGAAAGACGGTGTTCTTCCTCATGCTTTCCTGCTTTTGGTATTGGCATGGGCGATGGCGTTTCTGATGGTGTGCGATATCCGCATGTTTTCTTTCAAGATCAAAGATTTTTCCTGGCAGACGCAAAAAACGATATACGTGTATATAGTCGTTGTACTCCTGCTTTTCACCCTTAGGGGATTTTTAGGATTGGCGGCGTCAGTGGTGCTGTATCCGGTTTTTTCGCGTATGCATTTTTTTATTCTCGACAAGAAAAACGAAAAACCAAACATATCATGAAATATCTGGCAGAAATCAACGTGATGCCATTGAAGGCATTGCTCGACCCCCAAGGTAAGGCGGTGGAAGCCCGTCTGCACGATATGGGGCTCAAAACCGTAGAAAACGTGCGTATCGGCAAGCACATTACCCTTGAAGTGGAAGCCACCGATGAAAAAAAGGCTGCCGCCATCGTGGAAAAGGCCTGCAAGGATTTGTTGCACAATCCTATAATGGAAAGCTACGAGTTCAAGTTAAACAGAAAATAGTTTAGAAAAACAAAGAAGGATAAAATTAAACAATCAGATAAAATGAGAAGGATACTGTTTATATTGGGGATGGTTTTGTCCCTTTTGCTGGGTGTTTCGGCACAGGACAACCCTGTTAAATGGAAGTGTTCGGTAAAATATCTCGACGGCAACCGGGCCGAATTGGTGATGAAAGCCCATGTGGACGGCGGATACCATCTCTATTCGCAGTTTATGGAAGAAGGCGGTCCTCAACCCACCGTTTTCCATTTTCCCGCCACGGGTGATTTCAAGGTGAAGGGCAAGGTTTCGGAAAGCCCCAAACCGATTGAAGAAACCGATGAGATTTTTGGAACGTTGGTACGCTTTTTCGCTAAGGATGCCGAGTTCCGTCAGGTGATAACCATCGAGACTGAACAGGATTTCGAAATCGCCG
>CAZPBB010000015.1:0-23006 GCA_964584745.1 uncultured Bacteroidaceae bacterium | reverse complement strand
TGAACCTCTCCTACGGTAGCGAGGAAGAGGCTTCTTTCGCCTCCCTGATGAACTCTACGGGAAACAATATCCTCAACATGCGTATCCGTACCGTGGAAAGAAAAGACCGCGACCGCAGCGTATTCCAGATGGCTGACCAAATCCGCGGCATTCTGAAGAGCTTTCCCGATGTGCTGGAATATACCGTTTCGACCTCTTCAGGCGGTTTCGGCGGCGGCAGCAACACCGTGGATGTGGAAATTACCGGCCACGACTTCAATATCACCAGTGCCTTGGCGCAATATATCTCGCGCAAGGCATTGGAAATTCCCGGTGTGGGCGATGTGAAGATAAGCCGCGACGATGACAAGTCGGAACTGCAGATTCTTCTTGACCAGGACAAACTGGCCCGGCACAACCTCACCACCTCGCAAGTGGGCATGTACCTGCGTAACCGTGTGTATGGTTTCCGAAACAGCAAATTCAAGGAAGACGGCGAAGAATACGACATCATCGTGCGTCTGGACGAGAAATACCGTTCTTCGATCACCGATATCGAAAACTTCCTGATTCCGGACGGAAACGGTCAGAAGATCCGCTTGAAGGAACTCGGTTCCATCCGTGAATACTATTCGCCACCTAACATCGAAAGAAAGAGCAAGCAGCGTTACCTCAAGGTGAGCATCGCGCCCGCCGCCGGGGTCTCGCTCGGACAGATCGCCAAAGACGCCCAGCAGATCATCGACCAAATCGAAGATGTTCCCGGAGATGTTTCGTTCTACCTTGGCGGTAGTTACGAAGACCAGCAGGAATCTTTCAGTTCGCTCACGATGCTGCTCCTGCTCTCGCTTATGTTGGTGTATGTGGTGATGGCCGCCCAATTCGAAAGCTTCAAGATGCCGTTCATCATCATGATGGCCATTCCTTTCGCCTTCACCGGGGTAATCCTCGCCTTGCTGCTGACCAATACTTCCTTGAGTATCGTGGCGGCCTTGGGTGCGGTATTGCTGGTGGGTATCGTTACCAAGAACGGTATCGTGCTCATCGACTTCATCAACCTGTTGCGTGAACGCGGCCTGCCGCTCTACGAAGCCATCGCTCAGGCCTGCCGCTCGCGTCTGCGCCCGGTATTGATGACCTCGCTCACCACTATCCTGGGTATGGTGCCTATGGCGCTCAGCCAAGGCGACGGCGCGGAAACATGGCGTCCTATGGGCGTGGCGGTTATCGGCGGTATGATTTTCTCCACCCTGATCACGATGATTATCGTGCCCGCCATCTATGCCGCCACCAACAAGAGCGGAAACCGCAACAAGCAGAAATCGATTTCCAAGATATATACGTTCATGCAGGGCTTCGATCCCAAGGAACTTCCGCAGGTAACGCAATAATGTAACTTCGGGGAAGGCCTCCCGGCAAGGGAGACTTTCCCCGACCAATGACTCGAAAAATGAAAAAAGCAGTTTTTATAGCCTACAACCAAGCCTTGACCGAGCGTATGGATTACCTTCTCAAACAGCTCAACATCAAAGGCTTTACGCAATGGCCCACCGTAAACGGCGCAGGTACGCACACGGGGGAACCGCGCATGGGCAGCCACACCTGGCCGGAAATGAACTCGGCGACCCTCACCATCGTGGAAGCCGATATGGTGCCTATCCTGTTGAAGTATCTCAAGCAGCTGGATGAGATCAATAAGGAGAATGGGGTGAGGGCCTTTGTTTGGGACATCACCGACATGTACTAAAAAAGAGCGTTAAAGGGGCGATCTGCTTCGTTGCAGCCCTTGGGTGGTTCGGTCACGTACTTAAGTACGCTCCCTCACTCCCTGCGGGCTGCGCCTCGCATCTCACCCCTTTAATGCTCTTTTTCCCTTCGAATAAGGTAGCGGCGTTGCATCTCACCCCTTCTAATCCACCAAACTTTCCTGCTCCGAATAAGGGGTTACTACAATCGAGTCAGCAGGCCTTTCAGCAATTCGAAATTTTTCTTGGGGGCTATCGTCCAGAAATCGTTGTATTGGGACATATTGTCGGCTTTTTTGCCGGGCGTGTCGCTGATAACGCGCAAAGACAGAAACGGAATCCGCCATATATGGCATACCTGCGCCATAGCCGCGCTTTCCATATCCACCGCCAGCACTTCGGGAAAGTGCTTCCTGATGGCTTCCAATTGTCTGGAATCCTGAATAAACTGGTCTCCGGTGCAGATCAAGCCTTGCTTTACATTTTCGTGGCTCACTGCCTGCAATAATTCGGGCGCGGCCGCATAACGGGCGGGGAAGCCCTGCACTTGCCCGTATTCATTGCCCGTGCCGCAATCCACATCGTGATAGACACAATGATCACCGGCCACCACATCCCCTACTTCCAGACTGCTGTCCATACCGCCGGCCACACCCGAATTGACAAGGGCCTGTGGCGCGTATTCATATTTTATCAGATTGATGCCCGTGGCGGCCGCCACCTTGCCGATGCCCGACTTCATCAAAACTACTTCTTTGCCGGCCACAAGCCCCGTGGCAAGGCGGAAACCCGAGACGGAAACGTCTCTTTTTTCTTGCAGAAGGTCTTCCAACAAGGCAAACTCCTTGTCCATGGCTACCGCAATGGCGATTCTCTTCAACTTCTGTTCCATAATCTTTCTCCTTGCAATCAAGGTAGCAAAAATAGGCAATTCACACGGATTCAAACAACGATACCTAAATGTCTGATTATTCCAAGACCACTAGTTTACAATATGTAACAAGATTGTTTTTCCCTCCGCTTTTAGAAAAAGAAAAACGACAAAGATAGATACCTGCGTTCATTTCCAACTCCGTTTTCCGCCAATCCCAATGGAGTACGGGATTGATACTGCCTTTCAAATCGAATTTCCGGCTGACAAGCTTTCGCCCCATGGCATCAAATACTTCCATTTCACAAGAAGAAAAAGAAGGATCAAGTGCTGAAAAATAAAAATCAGCATATCCGGTGGTTGCCGGATTAGGCCGCGGTGTGGTCTGTATAAAATCCATTGGAACTTCCCGCTCTTCATTATCCGTATATCCATGGCTATCAAACCATAGATGGGACAAAGACGACAGCCCAAAAATGTTCCATACTTCTATTTCTATTTCATATCTCCCTTCCGGCAATAAAAGCGGGTATTCCAATATTCCTTCCTGTAAGCTTCCCGGATAAAAGCAGAAATACACACTTGCATTTTCTACACTTTTCCCCTCTACTTTCAATATTAAACGATGCCCATAATCCGATTCTGTTATATCCAATCCGTAATGATCGGAAATTTTTGCCCGACAATATGGAACGTTGTACCAATCGCCATTCATATATTCCTCTTTGTAGACAATCCCGGAAACAATACGCGGCGGTTGTATATCCGAAACAGGCGGCCTCCCATCCCCTGTCCCACCGAAATAAAATGAATCGTCATATCCGACAGCATCTCCAAACTCTTCCGAATAAGCATAATAGGTAAGTTTTCCTCTTCCTTGCATCTCTTTAACCGCTTCAGATAAAAGAAAAGTGATTTCGAACCGGCCGTCTTTTACCTCCGTATGTCCTGTCGCCAGTACGGTTTCCTGACTCTCGTATTCTATCATCCGAGGTGTCTCGCCATCCCATTCCTGCCGATTGTCTCGCTGTAAAAAGCAAGAGGGCGCAAAAACCTTATACTGCAAAAATCCATTAAAACGTCTCAGCACAGAATCACCATCCCCTCCCCTTATCGATCCGGCTATTTTCTCATACGTCAACGCCTGCAATGTATCGCCTCCTTTCCATTGCTTCCCATTGATGGAATCCGTTATCACAACATGTTTTGGCAATGCTTTTTTAAGCCCCGGATCCCCTATAAACACAAAACGGGAAGATTTTCTGTCAGCATTTTCGCGTTTGGCATACAAATAGACCGCACCAAGAGTAGAAAAAGTCTCATCGCGGTCCAATAATTTTAACAAAAAGTCTGTCTGTATCTTCTCAATACGGCCTGTGGTCAGATAGTCCGTTCCTCCGATAGCGGCGATGCAACCTCCTTGTGGACACAACACGGCCCTTTCAGCGCCACTCACAAAAAAGGGATCATCCATAGATGCGAAAGAACAGGCAGAAGCAAACAAAATTGGATAGGCTGCGGTTGTATCCCAATTCCGGATGTCATCCACGTCCAACTACTTTTTCTTTTATAGCCTCTTAGCTTTGGTTGTATCCCAATTCCGGATGTCATCCACGTCCAACAGATGTTCCTCCGACCATGCCTCAGGTGTGGCATGTCCGTAGTATCCCACAAACAAATTTCCATTGTTAAAGCAGTCAGTGATTTTTTTACGGGTAACCTGTATTTGCGGTAATGAATCAGTGGCATTCTGATAAATCTTATGCATATTGACACCCTGATAGAAACGAGAAACGGCCCGACTGAAATACGCTTCTCTTTCTGCTTCCCCTACAAAACCCTTACTTGCCACAAAGGTTATTTCATTGCGCCAGAGACCGAAATTACCTTCTTTCATGGGATTTTGCGTTGTACGCATATAGTCCAAACCGCCATAAACCTTTATCTTTTCCAACATATCTTCCGCTTGCCTTACCGTTCTGACGGGCAACCGCCCTACCGCGATATCCATATCCCCTCGAAAATAATCGTTCTGATACCCTTCATCCGGCTCCAAATAGGCAAAATTGTCATCGCCCAACCAACCACGCTTTTCTATGCGCATTTCTTCCGCTGACGGTGCCAAAGTAGGCACAAAATTGCTGTTTGTTCCCAATAAATTTTTATAATCGTAGGAAACCGCACCGAATAAAAGCAAGTATTTGGGTCTGTTCTCTATAGAAGAGGCGTTCTCATACAGATTTTTCATAAAAAGCCGGATAGCGGATGGATCCTGTACCCCTGAAGAAAAAGCGTCATACACCTCTTGCGTTGTAATCACCAAAGTGCGATAGCCATCCATTTCCTCATGCCAACGGGCCAATGCCTCTGCCTGTTCCTTAAAATCGGGATGAGTTACAACCACGTAATCTTTATCTATATAAGCATGTATATCCTGACATTGGACTAAACCACAAAAGCGAGGCACAAGAAGCATTTTCGGCGTAAACGCCACAAATTCCTGCAAAAATGCCGAGGCTTCGACCGTTACGGAAAGTGTTGTATCATGCCTATCGTACGGTAGTTCCCTTATCTTTTCCACCGAATCGACTTGCCAAATAAAAACAAGAGAATCAGATGAATGTATTTCAAATTCTGTTACATTTCCACAAGCGAGAGGTGAACGAAACCACAGCGGGGTTGACGTTCCCAATTTCAACCGCCTTTCGTAGGAAAGTTGAATATCATCCAGATATGCATTCATGCCAAGTTGCATTGTCTTACGACAGATCTCTATGGACATTACGGTGTCCACTTGCAGATCGAATCGAAACCCCACTTCATTCAACACAAGTCGTTCAACCGGCAAAACCACAGTGGTATGCCAATCGTTTCCTTTTACGGTGAATTTTAGGGAATCCTGTAACCGATATTCCATTTCTTGGGTACCATAAGACGCTAAATTCAAGTGTAAACAAGATGTTGTATCAGGTACCGCTTCCGACAAATCAAATTGAACCATGTGGGATGGTGTTTTTTCGGTGAAAGCTTCGCCCAACCATGAGTCCAACCTCTCCAAAGGATTGGCAAGTTCTTTTTTATACCGTACAAAATCCGGAAAAGAAACCAACTTCTGTTGCGGTTCTTCTTTAATTGCCCGCTTTTTTGTCATCCATCGCCGCCTGGTACTGTCTAAACAAACAAAATAGTATTGGAATAAACTGTATGGATGATTACGTATCGAAAAAGGTTGTTGTTCATCCTTCTCATCGTATTGCAACACATTAGGGCTTTGACCATAAAAAAGGAAATAATCACCCCCGCCGAAAACCCCATCTCCACCGTCTTCCATTTTAATCGGAATGGGTAACGTTCCTTTCCGTACCGAAGCGTCATTGAAAGGGGGAATCTGCCCTGCCGGCAAACCCAACAATGCTATTTCCTTGCTTGCCACCGGTGCCGAAATCAACCCGATATTCTTTAAATCCTCATAACAAACCTTATAAATGCCATTCTCACAAATCGCCAACTTGAGGTGCATATTCACCCCATCATGTCCTTCTCCATAGCCGAAAAAAGGCAACAAAATAAGGAAAGCGAATGTTTGCCAAAAACGCATAAAACATTTTATCATAATACTACCTCCCCAAAGGGTTTGGCCAAATTTTTGGAAACATCCATTATCAACGAACAATTATCAATTTTTCTGAATCGACTATCCCTTCTGCTTGTATATTCAATATATGCAACCCCTTCTGTAATCCTTCCTTAGGTATTGACACGATGCCCGTATTCGATGAAACCGTTTTTTTCTAAAAGTCCATATTGATTATACATTGAAACATTTATAGGTACCATCGAACTACTACTACCAAAACCTAGTCCTTCTATTGGTCCCCATATAACTTCATAATGATCCCCCACATCAATTACCTTATACCGTTTACCATTATGAACCTTAAAATCAAACGCAAACACACATGATGCGTCATAACCATCCACTTTTCTATTTTCATTTCCTACTATCAAATCTGCCAAAAAAGCAATACACATATCTACAACATCGGCCGATAAGTCAAATGGAATCGTATAAACAACCGTCGTTTTCTTTATGTACTCCTCAACTTCCGTTGTAAACTCCTCAAGCTGTGCCGCTTCCACACCATTAAAGTACACGACCCATCTTCGATTATCATATCTGTAACGGGCATACTCTTCCATTATCTGTATTTTGTCTCCGGAATAAACCCCCTTTTTCATATCCACTGTATAGAAACTATACCACCCATCATTAATTCTACTTAAATCAGAAGATTGATAAGATTCTTTCGTCGTTAAATTATAACATAGCCTACCGGTTGCCCTTTCAATAAAGACAATGGAAGCATAAAAATTAAAAACAATTTTATCTTCATAATACATTGTATTTTTATTTGCGAATATATAAAAAATTCGATCCATGAAACAATGTATTTTCATCAAAAGGTCCACGCACACGCGACTATACGCCTCTGCATTTCCCTTTTTCTATGTATTTTTGTTTCAAACAAGCATATATCATGGCAAAGAAAATACAAACAGCCGAAAGGGTTTCGGAAGAGATGTCCGACAATTTCGTTTTTCAACGTTCCAGACTCGCCTATTGTCTGGCTGCCGAAAAAATATACGGCAAGGTGCTTGAAATCGGTACCGGCATGGGATACGGAGCGCGGATTCTGGCCCCCAAAGCGGAAGAATTCTTTACAATAGACCGCTACGCCTCGCCTATTGATACGGAATTGGCGCAGAAAATCCACTTTTCCCGCGCCACCGTGCCACCTATTCCCTTTGAAGACGATATGTTCGACTGTGTGGTTTCCTTTCAGGTAATCGAACATATCAAGAAAGACCAAGCCTTGGTAAACGAGATGTGCCGCGTACTGAAGCCCGGTGGTCTGCTGATTCTTTCCACACCCAACAAAAGCATGTCGCTTACACGCAATCCCTTTCATGTACGGGAATACACACCCGAAGAGTTCAGACGACTCTTGTCCACCCGTTTCAAAAACGTGGTGGCCGGCGGGGTTACCGGCAACGAAAAAATCATGGAATACTACGAAAACAACCGCAAGGGCGTGGCCGCGATCACCCGTTTCGACATCCTCGACCTGCAACACCGTCTACCCCGTCAATGGTTGCAGATTCCCTATGACATACTCAACCGGATCAATCGCGTGAAACTGCTCAAAAAAGGCAACGGTTTAGTGGAATCTATCGTGATGGACGATTATTTCTACAGTTCTGATCCCGAAGCCTGTTTCGATTTGTTCTACACCGCACAGAAATAAACGCCCCATGGAAACCATAGATTTCGATTTGCGCGAAGGCGAAGATTTCATCCCGCTTATCCAGTTGCTCAAAGCCGCAAATGTAGTGGAATCGGGCAGCATGGCACAAGAATGTGTAATGGCCGGCCTTGTACGCCGAAACGGTGAAACCGAAATGAGGAAAAGGGCTAAAATCCGCGCCGGTGAAATAATCCGTTTCGATAAATACGAAATACGGGTAATCTGATTGCTCAAATGGCCATCTATAATATAAGGGGGGCTGTTCTATAGAACAGCCCCCCTTATATTTACATATTTCTTAAAAAAGTCTCAAAAAACGACTTTGAAGGATGGGATGCGAGGCTTCCAACACCGCAGACCGCTTCCTTCAAATGGCCTCAAAAAAAAACGATTTTGAAGGATAAGATGCGAGGCTTCCAACACCGCAAGACCGCCTCCTTCAAATGGCCTCAAAAAAAAACGATTTTGGAGGATGGTATGCGAGGCTTCCAACGCCGCAGACCGCCTCCAAAATCGTTTTTTACTATTTGTAGTATTCCATATCGGATACAGCCCCTCCCCCAATCACCGCAGCGTGCCGCATCACGATACCGTAACCGTGACGAACGAACACTTCGGCACTCTTGCGGAAACAATCGCAACGGTTGGCATCCAATACCACCAGATTGCCGAGAATCACATAACCGGCCATTTCCACCAGACGACGGGCGTTGAAATCCACCCATTCTTCGTTGCCGGCCGCCTTGACGGCTTCCACCGCCTTGTTGAGTTCAGCGTGCATCTTGGCCAACTTTTCACGCAAAGGGTTCAGTTCCGCCTTGATGGCTTCGGCTTCGTAGGTTTCGATCAACTTGGAAGCGTTGCCGTTCAGGATATGACGGATGGCCGCCACCACCTGCAGCTGCGAAGTTCCTTCGTAAATGGTAAGGATACGGGCATCACGATACATGCGTTCCACGGGGAAGTCTTTCATGAAACCTGTTCCTCCGTGTACCTGGATGGCATCATAAGTGTTCTGGTTCGCGTATTCACTGGCGAACATCTTCAAGATAGGCGTCAACATATCGGCGTTGCGCTGATAGAGCTTCATCTCGGCTCGTTGTTCGGGCGTGAGTTTCGCCCCTTCGTTCACCAAAGATGCATACGACTTGCTCAAATCCACCGAACGGGAAGTTTCATAAAGCACCGAACGGGCGGCATCCAACTTGGCTTTCATTACAGCCAACATTTCATAAACGGCCGGGAATTGAATAATCTTCTTGCCGAACTGTTCGCGTTCATTGGCATATTTGAGCGCGGCACGGTAAGCGGCTTCCGAAAGTCCCACCGACTGTGCGCCTACCCCTAAACGGGCACCGTTCATCAAGGCCATCACATATTTGATAAGCCCCAGCTTGCGTTCCCCTACCAATTTGGCCGGCGCATTGGTAAATACCAATTCACAGGTAGGCGACCCTTTGATACCCAATTTATTTTCGATACGTCTTACACGCACGCCACCCCAATTGCGGTCATGCACGAAATACGACAGACCGCGGCCATCGCTCGTGCCTTCTTCCGAACGGGCCAACACCAATTTGATATCGGCATCGCCATTGGTGATGAAACGTTTCACACCGTTGAGCATCCACATCTGACGACCTTCATCGTAGGTTGCCTTCAGCTGCACGGCCTGCAAGTCAGAACCCGCATCAGGTTCGGTAAGGTCCATACTGCAGGTCTTGCCTTGGTGAATCCGAGGCAGGAATTCGGCCTTGATTTCTTCCGAAGCGAATTCAGCGATAGTTTCGGCACAGTCCTGCAAGCCCCATATGTTGGCAAAGCCCGCATCGCCTCGCGAAACGATTTCGGCAGCCATTACATAAGGCACGATTGAAAAGTTCAAACCATCGTATTTACGCGGCAACGCCAAACCGTAAACCCCGGCCTTGGTAAGCACGTCGTGGTTTTCCTGCGTACCGCGGGCATATTTCACCCGACCATCAATCACCTGAGGACCTTCATGGTCCACTTCTTCGGCATTCACGTCCAACACGTTGGCGGCTATATCCCCGATAATTTCCATTACCTTGTCATAGCTGTCCATCGCATCTTCAAAGTTCTGGGGCGCGTAATCGTATTTATCCTTGTCGGCGTAACCGTTCTCTTTCATATCCACGCATTTCTTCATCTGCGGATGATTGAGATGGAATTTCAACGCCTCGTTATCACTATAAAAATTCATAATCTCACTTTTTTTGCCTTGACCGGAAGCCCGGCAAAGCGGTTTCTACTTTTGCCCGACGGACAAGTCCGCCGTATTCCGAATCGGAAAGGCTTATTTTGAATTTTCCTTGTAATACTTAATCATTTTAGGCAGAACATCCAATACCGAACCGTTGATTACGTAATCGGCGATAGCGTTCATCGGCGCACCCGGATCGGTGTTGATGCTGATGATCTTGCCCGACTGGTCCATACCGGCGCGGTGCTGCACCGAACCCGAGATACCGCAAGCGATATACAACTTGGGGCGAACCGTTACCCCGGTCTGTCCGATCTGGCGTTCATGTTCGATAAAACCGCCGTCCACCGCCGCACGGGTCGCCCCTACTTCACCGCCCAATACATCGGCAAGTTCGTAAAGCAACTTGAAGTTTTCGCGGCTACCCACACCGTAACCGCCAGCCACGATGATCTGCGCACCTTTTATATTCACTTTCTGCGCTTCGATGGCGCGGTCGATAATCTGACAGGCAAAATCGGTGGCATCCACATATTTGGAAACCTCAAGACGGTTCACCGTGCCTTTATAATCGGCCTTATAGATTTCTTTCTTCATTACCCCTTCACGCACCGTAGCCATCTGCGGACGAGTCTTAGGATTGACGATGGTGGCGATGATATTTCCTCCGAAAGCCGGACGGATCTGATAGAGCAGGTTTCTGTAAACCGTACCCGTCTTGGCTTCTTCATGGTCGCCGATTTCTAGGCTTGTACAATCGGCAGTAAGACCGCAAAGCAGGCTGGACGCCACACGGGGTGCCATGTCGCGCCCCACCGAAGTGGCACCGAAAAGCAGGATTTCGGGTTGGAGTTCTTTGGCCAGTTTCACCACAATGGAGGTATGCGGCAAGGTGGTAAAGGGAAACAGACGGGAATCGTCCGCATAATGGATCACATCCACCCCATATGGATAAAGCGTTTTTTCCAAGTCCTGCACTTGATGTCCGATCACGATGGCTTCCAGTTTCCTGCCCAGCGTGTCCGCCAGCCGGCGGCCCTTGGAAAGCAGTTCCAGACTTACATCAGCGATACCGCGTTCTTCGGTTACTTCACAATATACAAATACGTTGTTCATGTCTTTCTTCGATTTTAATTGCAGAAAAAGGAAACCTTATCCGATGATATGCGAGGCCAGCAACTCCTGCATCAGTTCGTTAACGGAGTTGTCCGAACCATCCATCACCTTGGCTTCCTTATGTACCAAAACCACGTTGTCTATCTTCTTTACCTTGGTAGGCGAACCGGCCATCCCCAGACGTCCCGCATCCGCATCCAGATCGGCAGCCGTCCATTCCTGAATCTGAAGACGTTTGTCTGCGGCCACTTTAGCCTTGCGATTTTCATCGGCGGCGGCCAATTCGGAAGGCGTGGCGGCATACTTGTATTGCATTACGCGGATGGCATGGCGAGGGCGACATTCCTTAGCCGAACCGTGAACGGTAATCAAACACGGCAAAGTGGATTTCAAAGTTTCCACCCCACGTTCCAAACGACGTTTGATGGTAATCGATCGGGTATCTACGGCCATAAGTTCTTCGGCATAGGTAATCTGCGGCATAGCCAGCTTCTCGGCGGTCTGCGGTCCTACCTGCGCCGTATCTCCGTCAATCGCCTGCCGTCCGCAAAGCACCACATCTACCGGAGCGAGCTTGCGCAAAGCCATCGACAAGGTATAGGAGGTGGCCAATGTATCGGCCCCTGCAAATTTCATATCGCTGATCAGACAACCGCCGTCAGCACCGCGATACATGGATTCGCGTACGATTTCGGAAGCCCTGCCGGGTCCCATCGTCAAAACGATGATTTCGGCATCTTCCATTTTTTCTTTGATCTGGATGGCCATTTCAAGGGCATTGAGGTCTTCGGGATTGTAAATCGCCGGAAGCGCCGCCCTATTGATTGTTCCGTCTTCCTTCATGGCATCCTTGCCCACATTTCGGGTATCGGGAACCTGTTTAGCCAAAACTACGATTCTGAAACTCATATTAATATATTTAACAATTAATTACACTCTCATATAAGCAAAACCGGCACCTTAGCCCGCCATTGCCGCATACTGAGCACAATTATGCAAAGATAAAAAAAATCGGGGAAAAGGCCATACACCGCCATTTTGGCAGAACTCTGTTTTTTTCGCTATCTTTGCGCCCCTTGCATGCAAACGCTTGCACGTAAGCCCTATTACTCACCCTTTTGACAACAGACGAATGAGCAAGCAACACATTCTCGGTTTGGTTTTGATGTTTTTGGTTCTACTGGGTTTCTCCTATTGGCAGACCTCCAAAATGGACAAACAACGGAAAGCCGAAGCGACCGTTACCGAGCGAAATGAAATTTTACCTGAAACCGCACCTGAAACCGATACCGCAGAGAAAACCGTCTTGCCAATCGAAACCGGCGATCTGGCGAATCCCTTCCATGCGGCCAGAAACGGGAAAGAACAGCATTTTTCAGTAGAAAACGAAGTGTTCGCCCTTGATTTCAACAACCGGGGCGGACGTATCGCCGGCATCCGGCTCAAAGACTACCTTACCTATCAGAAAACGGATCTGGTGCTTTTCAACGAAGCCCTTTCCGATTTCTACCTGCAATTCTTCGCCAACAACCGCAGCGTCCGCACCGACCAATACTATTTTGAATGTCTGATGCCGGAAGAGACTTCGGTGGCGGGCGATGACAGCCTGCAGGTAAGAATGCGTCTATACCCTTCCGCGATGAATCCGGAAAATGGGGAGAACACGGACAGAAACCGCTATGTGGAGTTTGTCTATACCGTTTACGGAAACCGTTATATGATGGGGTTCGATGTGAATTTCGTGGAGATGCAGCAATTGATCGCTTCCAACACTTCCTTTATCGATCTGATATGGAACGCGCGTCTGGAACAGCTGGAAAAGTCTTTGCAGATGGAGAGCATGAACACGGCGGTCTATTACAAGCCTGTCAACGACAAGGTTCGCTATCTGAAAGAAACCCGCGACGATGCCAAAACACTGACCACACCCAGCAAATGGATTTCGTTCAAGCAACAGTTCTTCAGCGTGAGCCTGATTGCGGATGAAACTTTTCCGAGCGCCGAAATACGCAACTTTACACAAAAAATCGCTCCTGTCGGTTATCTGAAAGACTTGGAATCCGTTATCGGACTTCCCTACGATGGAACAGCGCAACAGCACATCGGCATGGCCCTCTATGCCGGTCCCAACAAATACCGCACGCTACGCACTTTCAACCTGGATCTGGAACGTCAGATTCCACTCGGCTGGAGCTTTTTCCTGATGCAGTGGATCAACCGCGTGGCGGTTATTCCCGTTTTCGACTTCTTGGAAACCAAGGGGTTGCATTACGGATTGATTATCCTTATCCTGACGATACTGTTGAAAATCGTGATTTTCCCGCTCACCTACAAATCGTATGCCTCTTCGGCCAAGATGCGCGTGCTTCAACCGGAAGTGGCGGAAATCAACAAGAAATATCCCAAGCCCGAACAGGCCATGGACAAGCAGCGCGCCACCATGGCGTTGTATAAGAAAGCCGGCGTGAGCCCCATGTCGGGCTGTATTCCCATGCTGCTGCAGTTCCCTATCGTTCTGGCGATGTTCCGTTTCTTGCCTGCCTCCATTGAATTGCGGCAGAAATCCTTCCTTTGGGCCGACGACCTCTCCGCCTACGACAGCGTGCTGAACCTTCCGTTCAACATTCCTTTCTACGGCGACCATATCAGCCTTTTTGCGCTGTTGATGGCATTGTCGAACCTGCTTTACACCCACATGACGATGAAGCAGCAGGCGCAGACCAACCAGATGCCCGGCATGAAATTCATGATGTACTTCATGCCCGTCATGTTACTCTTCTTCCTGAACAGTTACGCTTCAGGACTCAACTATTACTACTGCCTGTCGATGCTGTTCACTTTCCTGCAGATGTTCTTTATCCGCCGGATGATAGACGACCAGAAAGTGCTGGCCAAGATTCAGGAAAACAAAAAGAAACCGGTAAAAAAATCCAAATTCCAGATGCGGTTGGAAGAAATGGCCAGACGCCAGCAGGAAATTGCCCGCCAACAGTCGCAACAGAGAAAAAGATAATTTTATATAACATTTCATAATACCTACAATACCATGGGAAGAGCATTCGAATACCGAAAAGCCCGTAAATTCAAACGTTGGGGCAATATGGCCCGCACCTTTACCCGTTTGGGCAAGGAAATCACCATCGCCGCCAAAAACGGAAGCGATCCTGCCACCAACCCGCGCCTTCGTGCCATTATTCAAACGGCCAAGTCGGAAAACATGCCCAAAGACAATATCGAAAGGGCTATCAAGCGTGCCACCGAAAAAGACCAGAAGGATTACAAGGAAATCGTATATGAAGGATACGGTCCGCACGGCATCGGCATCCTGATCGAGACCGCCACCGACAACCACCAGCGCACGGTGGCCAATATCCGTTCCTACTTTACCAAAGCCGGATGCTCCCTGGGCGTTACGGGTTGCCTCACCTTTATGTTCGAACACAAATGCGTGTTCAACATAAAGCCCAAGGAAGGGATAGGGATGGATGACCTCGAACTGGAACTGATCGACTGCGGCATGGAAGAAGTGTTTGTGGATGATGAAACCGGCAACATCACCATTTACGCGCCTTTCGAAGCCTACGGCGATATTCAGAAATACATCGAAAGCAACGGTTTTGAACTCGTGAGCGCCCGTTTCGACCGGATTCCCACCGACACCAAGGAACTTTCGGAAGCCGAACAAGAAGACGTGCAGAAGCTCATCGACAAGATCGAGGAAGACGACGACGTGCAGAACGTGTTCACCAACATGAAATAACGTTTGCCTCCTTTATCTATCCCCTACGCGATGGACATTCAAAGCATCAAACAGCGTTTCGGCATTATCGGCAATTCTCCCCTGCTCAACAGAGCCATCGATATAGCCATGCAGGTAGCCAATACCGATCTCAGTGTTTTGGTGATCGGGGAAAGCGGGGTCGGCAAGGAATTCTTTCCCAAAATCATCCACGAGTTGAGCGCGCGCAAGCACAACAGCTATGTGGCCATCAACTGCGGAGCGATACCCGAAGGCACTATCGATTCCGAACTTTTCGGACACGAAAAAGGTTCTTTTACCGATGCCCGCGAGGCCCGCAAAGGATATTTCGAGGAAGCCGACAAGGGAACCATCTTCATGGACGAAGTGGCGGAACTGCCACTGAGCACACAGGTGCGTCTGCTCCGGGTATTGGAAACAGGTGAATTCTTGAAAGTAGGTTCGTCCAAAGCCCAAAAGACCAACGTACGTGTGGTGGCCGCCACCAACGTGAACGTTCCCGAACAGATTCAACTTGGCAAATTCCGCGAAGATCTCTATTACCGCCTCAATGCGATTACGATTCAGGTGCCTTCGCTCAAACAGCGACCGGAGGATATCGAACTGCTTTTCCGCAAGTTCTCTACCGATATCAGCGAAAAATACCGGATTCCACCATTGCAAATCAGCGAAGATGCCCGTCAGGTATTGATTTCCTATTCTTGGCCAGGCAATATCAGGGAATTGAAGAACATCAGCGAGCAACTCACCATTGTAGAAAAAGATCGGACGCTGACGGCCGAAACGCTCAAACGATCGCTTCCTGATGCGGATACATCCCGTTTGCCTGTATTGCTGGGGAAAAACGCGCAGGGCAGTATGTCGGAAAGAGAAATCCTTTACAGCGTGCTGTTCGATATGCAGAAAGACATTCATCAGCTCAAACAGGCTGTTTCCCGCATGGGCGGCGGCAACAGCCGTATCAACGAGCATATAGAAAGCGACGCCTACACCATCTTGGCATCCGAAACCTCAACCCCCTATTCCGTTCCCGTTTCAAACGGAGAAATCGCTTACCCACAAAGTCTGAACGCCAATGTTCCGCATGCGGAAATCCTCAACGAACCCATTGCCGCGCATGAGGAGGACCTGAGTCTGGAAAAACGTGAGAAGGCGTTGATCGAAAAGGCTCTCGCCAAATATCACGGCAATCGGCGCAAAGCGGCTGCGGAATTGGGTATATCGGAACGTACCATCTATCGGAAAATAAAGGAATTCAACATTCTTGTGGAAAACTGACATGCGCCATATCAAAACCGCCCTGCTTACATTCGTCTGCTGCACTGCCTTGACTTCATGCAAGATTTATTCGCTTTCGGGCGCATCCATTCCTGCTGAAGCGAAGACCATGAGCGTGGGGTATTTCCGTAACCGCGCTCCTTCGGTTCAACCCACCTTAAGTTCGGTTTTTACCGACAGACTGAAAGAATACCTTATATCCCAAAGCAATCTTACGCTTGTGGACGGTTTCGCAGATCTGCAATTTACCGGTGAAATCGTGGGGTATACCGTGGTTCCCGTTTCCATACAGGGAAACGACAGAGCGGCCATGAACCGCCTTACCATCACCGTGCAGGTGCGCTATAAAAACCGATTCGATGACAAAAGCGGTTTCTCTCAGAATTTTTCGCGCTATCGCGATTACGATGCCAACTTAAGTCTGTCTTCAGTGGAATCATCTCTTATTGAGGAGATTACGGAGGAGTTGGTGGATGATATCTATCAACGCGCTTTCGTCAACTGGTAAAAAAAACGGGAGAGAGGTGTGATCTGCGGCGTTGTCGGTCCTTTTTCCCTGCTCACGTACAAAAGTACGCTCCCAGGGAAAAACTCCCTCCGGCCTTGCATCTCACACCTCTCTCACGTTTTTTTCTATCCGTTCCTAGCCTGCGGCGTTGTCGGTCCTTTTTCCCTGCTCACGTACAAAAGTACGCTCCCAGGGAAAAACTCCCTCCGGCCTTGCATCTCACACCTCTCTCACGTTTTTTTCTATCCGTTCCTAGCCTGCGGCGTTGTCGGTCCTTTTTCCCTGCTCACGTACAAAAGTACGCTCTCAGGGAAAAACTCCCTCCGGCCTTGCATCTCACGCCTCTCTCCCGTTTTTTTCTATCCTCCTCTATCGTGCGGCGTTGTCGGTCGTCAAATATTTGCATTAAATTTGCTTGTTGCGTGAAGCGATGATTCCGCGTCCACAAACTTAAAGATTACCGTTATGTTTGTTTTCAATGTAAAGTACAAGAAACCGATGGCCGAAGTTGATTTTTTTTTGGCCGAACACAGAAATTATCTGGACACACTTTCGGCCGCCGGTAAACTGATTGCCTCCGGTCCACAGGAACCACGCGTGGGCGGCATTATTCTCTGCCATGCACAAAACATGGACGAAGCGCAAAAACTGGTGGAGAACGACCCGTTTTTTATCCATGGTATCGCCGATTACGAAATAACGCGATTCCACGCGATCAAGCACAATATGGAAAACTTTCAGTCCGCTTTCGAATAAGCCTGCGGATACCAATGGATTCTCCTATTCGATAATTTCTCGCTATCTTTGAAAAATAGTGCGTTTCCACCCAAAAAGAATTTTGCCATGAAAAAGTTCCCTTGCCTCATAGCGATTTGTTTCAGTTTCACTGCCTTTCCCGTTATGGCGGAAAACCATTTTCAGACCGATACCTTGAACACGTCATCCAAGGAAATTCCGACCGACAGTACGGGCAACGGGCACAAACTGAAACGCAAAGAACGAAACAAAGACCGCAAAGAAGCGATAAAGAACGAGGGCGGGCATATCAAATCTGAGATATCAGGCGCAACCAACAATCTGAAAGAGAATGTAACACGTGAAATCACAGAAAAGAAAGAAACCCTGATAGACAATTTCAACCAGGCCAAAGAAAGCCTTACCGAATGGTTCAACGAAAATATAAAAGCCAACACTGTCGGCGATTTTGAAGAGATCCAACGCCAGAACAACCAGGATTTCGCCAACTATCTGAGAACGGAATGGCCGTGTTTTCCCATTGCTGTGGATAACCGGCCGACCCTGACAGACGGCAGTTTCTTCACTGATAAAACGCCTATTGACGCTACCGCCGATAAAACGCCCCGTCTGATCCAAGCCGAAAGCCATATCGCCCCACTGCCCGTTATTTTTCCTCCGATTCCCGAAAACTATACAAGCGGAGCGGGTACTGAAGCGGTAGCCGCCTTATTGAGCAAACAGCAGTTCCTGCCAATTAAATTCTACGGCAAGGAAATGAAGATCCATTACACGCCTTCCCTGCGCAACATCAGTTTGGGAAAAGGAACGGGTAAGCACATCGCCAAATTCTGGCAGTATCTTTCCGACCAAGAATTCAATCCGGTACTTTTTCAGTTGTACCAATACAAAGAAGAACTTAAATTAAACGACTACCAATATTACCTACTGGTCCGCCTTTTCGCTGAAAACCTTTTTTCCAAAAGCAAAAACGGAGAGTCCTTGCTGTTTACCGTCTTCATACTCAATCAAACCGGCTACGATGCCCGTATCGCGAGACTGAACGGCGAAAAGGAAAGCCGTCTGGTGATTCTCCTGCCGCTTTTCGAAGACGCCTACAACCTTTCCTATGTTACGCTCGGCAATAATAAATACTATATAGCGGAAAACAACCTTTCGAAAAAAGAATTGCAGGGCAACATACAGGTATATGAAAAGGCTTTCGCCTCCGCCACGCACCCCGTTTCTTTCCGGCTTGATCCTACCCAATCCGCCATCGCGCCCCTTTATGGAAAATTCCAAGGATATACCTTCAATGAACGCTTGGCGCAAATGCAGGCGGATCTTCCGGCCGGAACGCTTCCCCTCTATGCCACAGCAAATTTCAACGAGTTGATGGAAAAAACGTTCCGCTACAAAATGAAGCCAGAACTTGACAGCATGGTACAAAAAAAGCAGGACGAGAACTTAAAGCGAATCCTCTCTGAACGGGAAAAACAGGAAATGAAAATCCTTTATCTCAATGCCTTTCTCAACCGTTGTCTTACCTGTCAATCCAAGCAATCGGCCAGACTCAACGGTTGCCTCCTCTACCCCGACATGATGTTCATGAAAAAAGGTTCTGGCGATATTCTGGACCGTTCCCTATTGCTCTGCCAGATCGCCAACCGCATTCTTGAAATTCCCGCCGTATTGCTGATATATCCCGATTTCGCCATGGCCGCCGTAGCCCTGGCAGAAGGAGAGGCACCGGAGGGATCTCCTTTCGGACAATGCGATTGCATTGAAATAGACGGCAAACGCTACTATCTCTGTGGTCCCTTACCTAAAACCGTGCAGGAACCGGAAAAAGCCAAAGTATTCAAGTGGTAACCGATCTTCTACCGCATTGCGGGCATACGGTCCGAATAACGTTCAAATCTGAAAGACGGCATACCCAGGGCCATACCAGCATAGATGTGTACATCTTCAGGTAAGCCCAGTTTACTGTTCAGTTTTTTTCTCTTGTCCCGTTGCAAGGCCGACAGTACGAAGCCCGTATAAAATTGGGCTATACCCAAACTTTCCGCCATCAAGGAAGCGTTCTGATAGGCAAGATTACAATCGGCAAAACCAAAACGGCTGTCTGAAGGTGCATAAAAAAACAGCACGGCTTTCGCATTGCGCAACACAACGTCTTTTTTCTCCGAATAAAAAGCCGTGTGCATCTTCTTGAACTTGGGTATCATCGCATATACCGCCCGCATTCTCCGATATAGGAAAAACTTCACGATGCAGTTTTCAAGCAACCGCAAAGCCTTGTAAAACGTATCCACGGTAAAGGCCGCTATGGCATAGCGCTTATCGGGTTCTGTAATCGCCGCAACCCGCACATTGCGGGTATTCTGCGCCGTAGGAGCAGCCAGAGCCGCCTCCATGATTTTGCGGATCATTTCCATCGGCACTTCCTTTTCCGAAAAGGCGCGGTTACTGCGCCGGGCTTTCATCAGCGTCATCAGGCTGTCCGGATCGGGCAGTTCATGCAACGAATAGGCATGAAGCGAAGAAGGAGGGAAAAAAGAATGCAGGATGGCGTTTGCCGGACACACATCCACACAATGCCCACATTCGATACAGTTTCCGGAATGCGCCACGGCAATGCCTTGCGATTCGGAGAAATCGAAAATACCGGCCGGACAAACGCGTGCGCAACGGCCGCACCGCACGCAAACATCCGCCTTTACCGCTATAACATGTTGGTTCTTTTCCATGATGTCTTTCCTTTCCTACCATAACAGAAGAGGTTACCCGGATATGTCCCGGGCAACCTCTTTCTAAGGCATGGCTTATCTGCCATACCCGATATGGCACGTCCCGTTATACCAATTCATGGATTACCAGACCCGAACGCAGTTTAGGTTCGAACCAGGTGGTCTTGGAATGAACACCTGCTACATCTACCCCGGCCCCATCCAGTACTTCGGTCCCGCCGAGGTGTGCGACCAGCCCACCATGACGCTCCGCTACGAGCACCTCGACAAATAATATCGCGCGCAGGTGAGGGGCGCGCCAATTACCCTCCTTCCTTACTCAGCTTGCACAAAGGAGCCGCGGCCTCACCCCGCGGCTCCTTTTTATAGTTCATGTAATTGCCAAGATGGATGAAGGGACACTCATTTTGAGCGTCCGCGAATATGACCTTTTAGGGCCGCTTGTCCCAGGACAGCGACTTGCTGAAGTAGTAGGCGCTGAGTGGAATTGTTTTCCGTATCGCAGTCTCGATGAGAAGTGAACTCACATGCGTAAGAATCAATATCACTTTAGGTCGTTGTTTTGGTCGTATTTGATACCATTGAAGTCGCGCTCTCGTAACCATTCCAGGAGGGTTATGTTCCGGCCAACGAAGTGCGAAATATTTTGCTTCAGAGCAAGGAAGAGGCCTGCATATTCTTCGGGAGAAGGAGAGTCCTTAGGGTGCTCTATGTCACGACCTATAAGGATGTCGTCTGAGCCCACTCTTAGTATATAGAGTTTATCAGGATTGTCACTGTCACTCATTAGTACGTCATTACTTGCGGCAATCTCAAAGAGTTCTTTAGAACGCATCTTCACAAAGAATTCTTTCTCATTGGGAGTGAGGGCGTTTTTGATAGCCTCCTCAAACTCCTCGGGGGTGTCCGATAGCCACTCCCAGTCTTCAACACTATACATTTCAATTCTTTTAAGTTGCCAACGTAATTACGGTTGCATCCAACATGCGGTATTACCGCATGCTCAGATTTACTTGATGCCGCGTTTGTTGAGTTCGGCTTGATAGCGGCGGGCGTTGGCCAGGTGTGTGGCGTAGTCGGTGGCGAAGTTATGGTAACCGGAGAAGTCTTCCTTGGCGCACATATATAGATAGCCGTGCGCGGGGGCGTTGAGCACGTCATCGATGGCCTGACGTTCGGCCACGCGAATGGGGCCCGGGGGCATGCCCGCGTGGCGATAGGTGTTATACGGTGACTCCGTCTGCAGGTGCTTGGCCAGGATGCGGCGCAGGCTGAAGTCGCCCACGGCGAATTTCACCGTCGGGTCGGCTTGCAGGGGCATTCCTTTTTTTATACGGTTGAGGTAAAGGCGCGCCACTTTGGGGCGTTCGTCGGCCTTGGCCGTCTCCTCCTCGATGATTGACGCCACCGTGGCCACCTGCACTGGCGTCAGGCCCAGAGCGCGGGCCTGCTCGCGGCGTTGGTCGGTCCAAAACTTATTGCGATATGCAGCCAGCAACTTCACCACGGCCGGAGCCGACTCAGTCCAATAAGCCTCGTAACTATCGGGCAAGAACGCCGCGGGATACTCGGCGCGACCTTTGAACCCGAGCTCAGGAAGCACTGAATCGCACGCCGCGATAAAGTCGGACTCTGAGAAATCCATGCGCGCCGACACACGCTGCGCAAGCTGCTGGAGCGTGCGCACATTGTTGAAGACAATCTTCACCGGAGTCTGGCGGCCGCGCGCTATGTTCCGGCTCACCGTTAGGGCCTTCGAACCAGGCTCCACCGCGTAGGACCCGCGTGCAGTCCGCGGGCTGTAGCCCTGCAGGCGCAGCAGAGCGGCCACGCGGCTGCCGTAGTCGGTGCCCAAGGCCGAGCGCAGAGAGTCCGCGACGGCCTGGTCGGTGCTTCCGGCCGGGATGTAAACACGCACGCGCTCGCCCTGGTAGGTCTTGCCGGCCCAAAGATACGCGCCGACAGCCGCGGCGATTATAACAATAGCCCCGATGGCCAGCCACAGAGGCCAGCGGCGACGCGGGGCGCGGGGTGAAGTCTTCTTTTTCTTTGCCATAGCGCGAAGTTACGGAAAAATTCGTAACTTCGCGGAAGAATAATTGTTGAACCCTCACATACTTATAATATATGATCACACAGGACCAGCTGAAGGATGCCCAGGAGCGCGTGTCGGCCTTGCGCAGATACCTCGATATTGACAATAAGAAGATACAAGTGGAAGAGGAGGAGCTGCGCACCCATGCCCCCGAATTTTGGGAGAATCCTGAATCTGCCCGCGCGCAGATGAAGAAGGTCAAGGAGCTGCAGCAGTGGCTGGACTCGTACCACGATGTCGAGGCCGCCGTCGGCGAGGTGGAGGCCGGATTTGAATTTGTGAAGGAAGGCCTGATCGAGGAGGACGAGCTTGACCAGCTCTATGCCCGCGCCTTAGACCAAATCGAAGCCCTTGAGCTTAAGAATATGCTGCGCCGCGAGGAGGACAAGATGGACGCTGTGCTGAAAATCAACTCCGGCGCCGGCGGCACCGAGAGCCAGGACTGGGCCTCGATGCTCATGCGCATGTATCTGCGCTGGTGCGAGAAGCACGGCTACAAAACCTCCATCGCCAACCTGCTCGAAGGCGACGAGGCTGGCATCAAATCGTGCACCATCAACATCGAGGGCGCCTTCGCCTACGGCTACCTCAAGAGCGAGAACGGCGTGCACCGCCTGGTGCGCGTGTCGCCCTACAACG
>CAZPBB010000014.1:0-23095 GCA_964584745.1 uncultured Bacteroidaceae bacterium | reverse complement strand
CTTCCAACTGCACGAAAAATCCCATGTTCTTGTGGGTGTAATCGAGGATGAGGCGTGTGCGTTGCCCCACCCAAAAGACACCGTGTTGGGATTTGTCCAACATTTTCGTATAGCCGTGCGAATACAGGCCGCGTTCGCGGATTTCGCCCGATAGAATGAATTTTCCTTGTGCTTTTGTCTGAATGTTCAATAAAAATACACTGACAAACAAGAAGAAGCCTAAGAAGAATGGAATTGGTCTTTGATAGACCTTTATCATATTGGCGGAGTTAGCGGTTTATATATGAAAGACGGATATAAAAAAGGGTAACCGGTGCATCTCGGTTACCCTTTTTATCAAGGCTGGATTAGTCAATGTCAACCATTTCGATGTCGAATACCAGCGTGGTGTAGGCTGGTATGTCTTCGCTTACGGCACGACCGCCGTAGGCCAGACGGAAAGGAATGATAACGGTGGCCTTGCCCCCTTTTTTCATCATGGTCAGGGCTTGGTCAAAACCGGGAATCATCTGTCCCACACCTGCCATTACCGCCATGGGTTCATAAGTGCGCTGGGGAATGTAGGCGCCGTTTTCCTTGGCCACGGCTTCGATATTGGTGTCGAACAATTTGCCGTCGAGGCGTTTGCCGATATAATTTACCTGTACACGTTGCCCTTGTTGTACCGTATTGCCTTTACCTTTCTTGGTTTCGATAAAATAAAGGCCGGATTCTTCCGGAGTCACGGTAAGATTGTTTTCTAACAAGTATTGGGCGATAGCGAGATCTTCTTCTTCCTGCGCTTCAGCAGCCTTGATGTTTTCTTCTTCCTGATACTCGGTTTCGGTGTAGAGTTTATCAACCTTGATCGAATAAATCAGTTCTTTTTTGATGAAGTCGGGCAAAGCGCCGGCACCCATGTATTTTTCAAGAGAATCAACAGGCATGAAGAAAGAGGCGCTGTCGCCTTCATGCAATACCAAAAGTCCTTCGTTAAGGTCGCCGGGGAAAATGGATTCCATTATTTGCAGGATGATTTCGGGTTGATCCCCGCTGGTCATGAAGATGGAATCTTGGGAAGAGAGCGTGAGCGTACCTTTTATAAGATCGCCCATTTGGGCAACGCGTCCCTCGCCTTTTACGAGGATCTTGTATTTGAGTCCGTTTTCGGTCTTGTTACCGTCACAGGCACTGAGGGTGAGCAGGGAGAGCAGAATCCCGATGCTCAGAATGATGTTTTTTTTCATGGTTTATTGAGGTTATAAAGTTTACAGTTCAGGCCATTCCGGCATATGAGCGCAAAGGTATATTTTTTTAACCAAACTAAGACCTGTCGTTGTAATCATGTACCTTTGTTTTTGAATTTCCGGGTTACTTTTTTGGGGAAACCAATATCTCTTCCAAACAGATATCATAGAATAAGGTCGCCATAGGAGGGATCCTTTCCCCATCGCCCGAAAAACCGTAGGCAAGATGTGAAGGTATCACCACATGTGCGCATTCGCCCCGCCGCATCCGCAACACCGCTTCTGTCAACCCCGCTTCTACATCGTTCTCTCCCACGATAAAGGTTTTCATACCCCCTTCATCCGATGAAGCGATCCTTTGTCCGTTCAGTAATCGTAAGGTATAATGTAGCCTGACGGCGTTTCCCCGCGCCACCCCAGGCGCTTTGGGCATAGACTTTTGGTAAATATCCATGAACAGGCCGCTTCCCGTTTCCTGCCAATTCCAGCCGCTGCGTTTGCAAAAAGCCTCTATGTTTTCCTTTTCTTGCCGGACGGCGATTTCCTGCGCCGCCAGCATATCCTGTTTGATACGGTTTTCGGTTGGCGGAAGTTCAGCCGTAACCACTTTTTGACGGCAGGCGCCTGCAAGTGCGCCCCAAAGCAAGACGATCGCACAACCAAGACCGAAAGAAAAAGCGTTTCTCATCATTTATCGGATTCACTATGGCAGATTACATTCCGATAGAAATCAGGCAACACCCTTTCGAATTTGGCGATGGTGGCTTCCATACTTTCAAAGCAATGTCCCCCGGAAGCATTCTTATGTCCGCCGCCGCCGAAATGTTCTTTGGCGAATAGGTTCACGTCTATATCTCCCTGAGAACGGAAGGACATACGGATACGGCTGTCTTTTTGCGTGAAAAATGCGGCGAATCGTATGCCGGCAATGCTGAGTCCATAATTGACAATACCTTCTGTATCACCGGGCTGATAATGGTATTTCTTCATATCCGCCTCGCTCAGATACATGTAGGCTGTTTTGTATTCGGGCTTCACGATAAGGCGTTCTCCCAGACAACACCCCAACAGCCGCATGCGGTTTTCGGCAAAGTTGTCGAAAATATTCTGGTGAACCTTCACCGTATCCAATCCTCTTTCGATAAGGTCGGCGATGGTGGTGAACAATTCCTTGTGGGCGCATGAATAACTGAAAGACCCTGTATCGGTGCTGATACCCGCATAGAGGCAGTCGCACACATGACTGTCGATAAAACGGGGATCAAGTTCGTTGTAGAATACCCGGTAAAGCAATTCGCAGGTGGAAGAAACGGAAGTGTCGGAAAAGCCCAGGTCGAACCATGCCCAGTCGGGTTCCAGATGATGATCTATCATGATATGCGGCATAGTGCTGTCGCGGAGCAGGGATGCCAGGCCTTCGGCACGGCTGATACGGTTGAAATCAAGCACGAACAGCAAGTCGCATTGTTCCAGCAGACGTGTTGCTTCTTCCTTGTTTTCTTGAAAATTAACGGAAATATGGTCGGTATCCATCCACATCAGATTGCAGGCATAGCGGTTGGGATAAATGACACGACTTTGTTTTCCGCTGTTTTTCAAATATGTGTAGAGTGCCATGGTGGAACCGACCGCATCTCCGTCAGGATTGTTATGTCCGATAATCACGATATGATGCGCCTTATCGATATAGTCCCGAAGCAGGCGTGCCGGTTGTCCGGCACGGCCTCCTGTTTGATATGCAGGCTTTTCCATGTTATGTTTTTTAATCCATTGGTTTTCAATCGACGTTTTATTCGCTGGAAAGGTCAAGTGAAGACGGGCTCAGGCCGGCGATAGAGGAACCCATGCAGGTGTATAGTTTCTTCATCGCTTCTTTGCGGAAGGGGTCGGTGTCGAGCCGGTCCACCATAAAGTGCAATAAGGCCACATGATCCTGCAACGCTTCCACGGTATTGCAAAGCTGAATCTGCTTTTGTTCACTCAGTACGGGTTCCACATCTTCACGGTCAACGGTGGAACCGTATCGGGTGATGTCGATGCAGAAGCGGATATCTTTTTTGTCGCGTCTTTCCATGTCGGTGGTACATGCAAGCAGGTTCACCACAGGGAGGTTCATCAAAAACACCGGAATATGGTTCCGTTCGGCCAGGTATTGGTAAACGAGGGCCAGTGAGCGGTCGTTGCCTTGCTTGAGATGAACCAGATTGGGTAAGAAAAAATCAGCGAAATTATAGCGCGAAACGATTCTCGTTCCGAATTTGAACCGACATTCGTTAAAAAAGAAGTTATTGAGCAGGGCCACCCTTTCCTTGAGACTTTCGGAAGAGGCCAAAAGCAACCAGCAGTCGCCATGCATGCGGTTGAAAGCCCCGCTTACTTCTTCCCATGAAAGATCCGGATAGAAAACGGAGGAGAGATAAAAGAAACCTTGCAACAGATTGGGGGTGGTTTCCATTTTCCACGCCGACAATTTGCGGCATACGGTTTCCAGACGCAGTTCACGTAGAAGTTCCTCTATGCGGTTTTGCCATAAAGGAGATTCCTTTTTCAAACGGGCGTTTTCCAAATAAGGTACCGCTGCCTCTCCGATCTTGAAAAGCGCATCTTTGAGAAGGGGGTAGATTTCGGTATCCGTTTCGTCCAACATGCCGATCAGGGCATCCATTTCGGCGGGATCCGGAGTGGTGAGGCTCATGCGGTCAGGCGGTTGACAACGGTTTCAATCAGTTTTTCCATGTGCGGATGATAGTCTTCGCTGAACTTTTTCGTGCAACGGTTGGCTATCAGCAGGCAGATGGTCAGGCAGCGGTGTCCGAGCGCGCGTCCCAGGCCGTAGAGCGCCGAGGTTTCCATTTCCATATTGGAAACCTTGATGCCCTTGAACGAGAAAGACTGCAGTAAGTCGTTCTGTTGCGGATAGGCGAGAGGCAACCTTACCATGCGGCCTTGCGGGGCAAAGAATCCGGGCGCGGTGGCGGTGATGCCTTTCTGCATATCGAAAGCCACTTTGTTGAGCAAGGTAGCCGAGCAACGTACCACGTAGGGGCGGGCAAAGCCCATGGGCAGTTTCAGGTGCGTGTCGAACGCGCGTTCCATATCGTGTTCAAACATCTGGTCGGGCACCGAATAGTAGTTCATCAAACCGTCCAGACCGAGCCCGTATTCGCCGGCGCAGAACGTGTTCACCTCAAAATCGGGCTGGAAACCGCCGCTGGTGCCGATACGCACCAGGTTCAGGCTCTGGCGTTCTTCCTTGGGCGTGCGGGTCTTCAAGTCCACGTTTACCAAGGCATCCAGTTCATTGACCACGATGTCGATATTGTCCGTGCCCATGCCGGTGGAGATAACGCTGATACGCTTGCCGTTCAACGTTCCCGTATGCGTAACCAGTTCGCGGTTCTGCACCTTGTGTTCGATGCTGTCAAAGAATTTCGAAACAAGAGGAACACGGTCGGGATCTCCTACCAGAATGATGGTCTCAGCCAGCTGCTCAGGGTGCAGATGAAGGTGATAGATACTGCCGTCAGCGTTCAACGGCATTTCGGATGCTTCGATGATGGGTTTCATAATAGTAAAGTTCTTTTAAAATGTAATCTTTTTCAGCAACGGGAGCGGAGAGCGAATAAGTCCAGGCTTTGCCGTGGTAAGAAAAAGGTTGGATAAATAATTCATATAGAGAAAACCGGCTTAGGCCTGATGGGGACGGCTCTTGAGGAAATCGAGCCAGGCATCCGCCTTTTCTCCTTTCAACACGCGGGGAAACTTATTTTGCGCGCCTTCCTTGCCTTGGACCCGCATATAGTCGTAAAAAAACTGCAAGGGTAATACTTCCACACTTACTTCACGGATGGCTTCCATGCGTTCCACACGGTAGTCGTCGTTGAGCACTTTCAGGTATTCGTCTATCTTTCGGGCGGCTTCTTCATTGTCGAGGAACTGGTCGCACCCCAGAAACCAACGGTGTCCGAACATACCGTTGCTCTTGACACCGACAACCGTGTATTCGAGAATTCCGATGTTCTTTTCCTCACCCAACATCTTTATGGCGCGGTTCATGTTATCCACCGAAAGGTGTTCTCCGCAAAGGCTCAGAAACGATTTGGTACGGCCGGTAATCACGATTTCGTTACGCGATTTGTCGGTAAACTTTACAGTGTCGCCTATCAGGTATCGCCATGCGCCCGAACAAGTGGAGATCAAAACGGCGTAATCTTTTCCTTCTTCCACTTGATCGATAAACAGCGTTCTTGCATTTTCGCGTACCACGCCGTTCTCATCGAAATTATCATCGGTAAAAGGAATGAACTCAAAGAAAATGCCATTGTCCAGCACCAATTCCATCGCATTGGCATCGGGGCGGTTCTGGAAGGCCAGGAATCCTTCACTGGCCAAATAGGTTTCTATATAAGCAAGCGGATGGGCCAGCAGTTTTTCGAAACTTTGGCGATAGGGTTCGAAAGAAACCCCGCCGTGCACATAGATTTCCAGATTCGGCCAAATGTCGTGTATGGTCTTGAGGTGGTATCGTTCTATGATCTTCTGGAACAGAATTTGGAACCATGCCGGAACACCCACAATGGCGGCGATATCCCATTCGGGGGCTTTGCGCACGATTTCTTCTATTTTGGTAGGCCAGTCGCGTTCACGGGAAATGCGCTTCCCGGGCTTATAGAAATGTTCGAACCAGAAAGGCAGGTTGCCCGTGGTGATGCCCGAAAGGTCACCGGCATAATAGGTGCCGTTGTATTGAAGATGGGTGCTTCCCCCCAGCATCAATGCGCCTTTTTCAAAAAGTTCGTTTGGAAAATCGTATTTGGCGAGAGAGAAAAGCTGTCGGGTGGAAGTTCTGCGGATGGCGCGTACCATATCGCCCGACACGGGTATATACTTGCTCGAAGCACCCGATGTACCCGAACTGAGCGCGAAGTATTTGATTTTCCCGGGCCAGGCGACGAATGTTTCTCCGTGCAGGCAACGGTACCACCAATCGACAAACATTTTATCATAATCGTAAATCGGCACGGTATTGGCAAACGTTTCGCGCAAAGAAGGGCTGTTGAGCAGTTTCTTGAATTTGAATTGATGTCCGAAAGAAGTATCGGATGCCTTGGTCAGCAATTTTTTCAGTTCGCGGTTCTGCGCCTTTACGGGGTCGTTGACGTGAAAAAAATTAATCAAAGGAATCTTGTTCGCCCTGAATTCGAGCGCTCCTTTGAGAATGGAACCGAAAACGGGGCGTTTTTTGCCTGAGTTTCCGGTCTTTATCGCCTCGGTTTCGGCGATATGTCTGTTGTCTTTTTTTCCGGCAGCCATAATCCGATAGATATATTAGATCACCGTTTATGTTCAGTACATGTTTTGAATAAAACGTTCAAAGATACGAAAAGTCGGGTGCAGAAGCAAACGGAGTGTCTCCAGCGGAAACTGAAGATACGGAAAGTCAGGCGCAGGAGTAAAAAAAAGAGGCCGCCCCTCGGAGCGGCCTCTTGTACAAAAATGTCCGGAACTATCGAAAGTTGATTTCTTTCTTGAATTGAATCGGCGACATACCTGTCTGGATCTTGAACATCTTGCCGAAAGTGGATTGGTCGGGATAATGTAATTCTTTGGCTACTTCCTGAATGTTTTTGTGGGGAACCAACAACTGGTATTTGGCGCGTTCAATCATCATGACATGCATCCATTGGTTGGCCGAATAGCCGGTAACCAGTTTGAGAACCGTGGTGAGGTATTGCGGGGTGATTTCCAACCGTTCCGCATAATAGGTCAGATAACGCTCGTTATGCACATTTTGATGGAGCAGGTGGAGGAAACGCAACACGATCAATTCGCGGTTGGCCAGTTTAGGACCTTTCTTGCGCAAGGGAACCTTTTTGCTGTACAGGTTGTAGAGCTCGTAGCAGAAGATTTTGGCTGAATGGGTCACGATATAATTGTCGAAAAGATTCTGGCTCAGGAAGGGGGCGCTTTCTGCTTTTTCTATTTTCGCCGCCAGATTCTCGAACGATCGCATAAATTGATCAGCTGTGGCTTTGTTCAGCGAAATGATTGGATTCTGGAGGATATGGAAATGTAGGTCGAGCGGCAGGGTGAAAGTAGTGGAGAAGAGGAAGAATTTGGTGGAGACGATGGCGTATGCCTTGAAATCACGGCTTACGGTCTTGTTGGAGAGGAAAAAAACGGATCCGATGATAATCGCCTGACCTGCCTTGAGTGTGTGGGTCTGGGCATCCATATCGAATTTGGTTTCCCCTTGGGTGCAGATTAGACAGCAGATGCTGGTACCGTTCCATATCTTTTTGGCTTGCGCTATCTGTGCGTCGATGGTTACGGCGGCAAAACCGTTCTTGTTCAGTTCCTCGTCTATATTTTGGAGATAGGCAGGAAGAAAAGCATTGCCACGCAGTTTACGTTCTCTCTTTTTCTTTGTTTTCTTGACAATGGTTTCATCATTGTTCGCTTTGCCTGTCTTGGCTGTTTTAGCGATGGCTTTTACGGACTTTTTCAAGGCTGTAAGATTTTGATGCCGGAATTGAAATTTTTCAACCGGCGGAAATTAATCAACGCACAAATATAGTAAAAATTCTCAAAGAGAGTTAAAAAGAGTTAAAATAGGAGAATTCGGTAAAACGAAACAACGATGGATTCCCTTTGGACTTTTGATAAATGAATAAAGAATGATACGGTTGGAAAGAGGAAGAAAGTTGCCCTACCAGGGGTCGAACCTGGAGACTTCAGATCCAGAATCTGACGTGTTGCCAATTACACCATAGGGCAATGAACTTTCGGCAAAGCGGGTGCAAAGATACGAAAAATTTTTTTTGATGCAATATTTTTGTGTGGGGTACAGGGATGGGATCTACCGGTGTGAGATCAGCGTCAGTGTAAGCCGAACGGGTTGGGTTTCTCATGCGGTTGGGGAAAAACTTCCCCTGCGTTCCGGATGTTTAGGACACCGCCCGGTTTCTGTGGATTGCGGGACAGGTGGCGCGGTGAAAATTTTGATGTAACTTCGCGGAGTAAAAAGAAAAGTTGCGTTTATGATATCGTTTTTTATCGCCTTGGCTTTGCTGGTGGCCGGTTATTTCGTGTATGGCAAGTTTGTCGAAAGGGTATTCTCTCCTGAACCGAATCGGGCAACGCCCGCTGTGGCTCATCCCGACGGTGTGGATTTCGTGCGGCTTCCGGCCTGGAAGATGTTTATGATCCAGTTTCTTGACATTGCCGGTCTGGGACCTATTTTCGGAACCATTCTGGGGGCGATGTACGGCACGGGTTGTTTTATTTGGATTGTGGTAGGCTGTATTTTCGGGGGTGCGGTACACGACTATATGGCCGGTATGCTTTCGGTACGCAATGACGGACGGAACGTTCCCGAACTTACCGGTAAATATCTCGGCGGAGGCATGAAACAATTCAGCCGTGTCATCAGCGTGGTTCTGATGATTATGTGCGGTACGGTGTTCGTTACCGGTTCGGCGGGTCTTTTGGCGCGACTCACGCCTGAAAGCCTCGATATCCGCTTTTGGAGTGTGGTGATCTTCCTTTATTTCATCTTGGCTACCTTGCTTCCCATCGATAAATTGATTGGAAAAATATATCCGATTTTCGGCATCTGTTTGCTGTTCATGGCTGTCGGCATCATGGGGGGACTTGTTTACAATGCCTGTTTTGTGGCACCCGGCAGTATGCCCGAGTTTTGGGAGGGACTTTCGAATATGCAAGGACTGGCGGGGGGGACGGAGAAGCCGATTTTCCCGATGATGTTCATTTCCATTGCCTGTGGTGCCGTTTCCGGCTTCCATGCCACGCAATCGCCATTGATGGCCCGATGCCTGTCTTCCGAAAAACAAGGCCGGGCTATTTTTTACGGCTCCATGATTACCGAAGGCATCGTGGGTTTGATATGGGCGGCGGCCGCCACGTATGTGTTCCATAACACCGATTTGATGACGCGTATAGGGCTTGTGTACGCCGATGTGGAAACGCAGGGTGGGCCGATGGTGGTCAACGGACTTTCCCGGGCATGGTTGGGCACGGTAGGTGCGGTGTTGGCAGTGGTGGGCGTGGTGGCTTGTCCGATTACTTCGGGTGATACGGCCATGCGGGCGGCTCGGCTTATGGTGGCCGAGATGTTCGGGTTTGAACAGAAAAAACTCTCGCACCGTCTGTTTCTGGCTTTGCCGCTGTTTGCCATATCGTTGCTGTTGTTGACGGTGTTCAGCAATCAGTTTGGTGTGTTGTGGCGTTATTTCGCCTTTATCAATCAATTGATGGCAATGTGCACGCTCTGGGTAATCACCGTATATCTGTTTCAGTGTCGGAGCGGCTTCAAATATGTGGTTGCCTTGGTGCCGGCCATCTTTATGACCGCCGTTATCTTCACCTACTTTTTCAGGGCGCCCGAATGCATGGGGGGGCTGTTTGCCGGCAATACCTTCTATCTGCATACAGTCGCCTATGTTCTGGGGGCTGTCTGTACGTTTGCCGTCTGCGTATTGTTTATCGTATGGGGGAGAAAGTGGGTACGTCAGCATGGGAAGGGCTATATCGCCCTTGATAAAGACTGATCTTCAGTGGTTCTCGAAATAAAGCCATAAGGGCAAGGAGGGTACAGGGGCAACGATCTCCAGTTCTGTTTTGCGTACCGGATGAACCAGCTTCAGACAACGGGCGTGCAGGCCTATGCTGCCGTCGGGATTGCTCCGCTTGTCTCCGTATTTGAGATCGCCTTGGATAGGACAGCCGATGGCGGCCAGTTGTGCCCTTATCTGATGATGCCGTCCGGTATGCAACGCTATTTCGATCAGTGTATAATGATCCGAGTGCCCTGCGATGCGATAGGAAAGTTCGGCTTTCTGTGCACCGGGATGATTGGCTTCGCAAGGATAGGACTTATTCTGTTTTTCATTCTTATATAGGTATTGCACTAATGTCCCTTGCGGTAACTCAGGGCAATTGCGCGTCAGTGCCCAATAGGTCTTGGAAAGTTCACGCCGGCGGATAACTTCGTTGGTGCGTTCCAGTGCCTTGCCTGTTTTGGCGAATAACAGCGCGCCGCTTACAGGGCGGTCGAGACGGTGCGCCACCCCTAAAAAAACATTGCCGGGCTTGTTGTCCCTTATTTTGATAAAGTCTTTGAAACATTCCACCAATGGACGGTCGCCGGTTCTATCGCCCTGCACGATCTGTCCCGCCTGTTTGTTGACAATCAGCAGATGATTGTCTTCGTAAAGAATGGGTGCCGGTGCGGTCATGCCCTATGTCAATATTGTTCCTTTTCGTTGGGGAATGCGCTTGTTTTCACGTCTTCGATATAGCGTGAGACAGCTCCCGTTATTTCGGTACCCAAATTATGGTATCGGCGTAGGTAGCGTGGCGAGAATCCTTGGGTAATTCCAAGCATATCATGTAAAACCAATACCTGACCGTCGGTTTGGTTGCCGGCTCCGATACCGATGGTGGGAATCTTTACCGAATGGCTCACCTCCTTGGCCAGTACAGCGGGAATTTTTTCGAGTACGAAGCCGAAGCAACCCAGTTCCTCAAGCAGTCTGGCATCCTGCATCAGTTTTTGCGCTTCCAGATTGGAAGTGGCACGCACAGAATAAGTTCCAAATTTGTTGATGGATTGGGGCGTAAGACCGAGATGCCCCATGACCGGAATACCGGCTGAGATGATTTTTTGTATCGATTCGGCCACTTCTGCGCCGCCTTCCAGTTTCACCGCATCCGCACCGGTTTCTTTCATGATGCGTACCGCTGATCGCAGGGCTTCCAAAGGGTCCCCCTGATAAAAGCCGAAAGGCATATCCACAATTACCAAAGCGTGTGAAACGGCTCTTACGACCGAGACGCCATGGTAAATCATCTGTTCGAGCGACATGGGAAGCGTGGTGGGATGGCCGGCCATCACGTTGGCGGCGGAATCCCCCACCAATATGGCGTCTATACCGGTTTGGTCCAGCAGATTCGCCAACGAATAGTCGTAGGCGGTCAGCATGGCTATTTTTTTTCCTTCTGCTTTCATTTTGAGCAAAGTCCGCGTGGTTACTTTGCCCGAAACTGTCTGTATGGCCGTACTCATGCCTAAAGGATTTTAACTTGCAAACATAGTGCTTTTATTTGTATTCCGCGCATGCGGCATTTTTGTTAAATTTGCCGATTGTTGAAAAACGGGGAAACAGGATAAGGATACCTGTATGTTGTTGTAAACTAAATTTTACAATCGTGGATATTTTTGAAAAACTGCTGAAAAACTTCGGACCTCTCGGACAATATGCCGATGAAGCCGATGGTTATTACATGTTCCCTAAACTGGAGGGACCTATTTCCAACCGTATGATGTTCAACGGAAAAGAACGTCTGGTATGGAGTCTGAACAACTATTTGGGTTTGGCTAACCATCCCGAAGTGCGAAAAGTGGATGCCGAGGCGGCTGCCGAATACGGATTGGGCTACCCGATGGGCGCGCGCATGATGTCCGGACAAAGCAAGCAGCACATGAAGCTCGAACAGGATTTGGCGGATTTCGTAGGCAAGGAATCGGCATACCTGTTCAACTTCGGTTATCAGGGGATTTTCTCCACCATCGACTGCTTGGTTGACCGTAACGATGTTATCGTATATGATGCCGAAGCCCATGCTTCGCTTATCGACGGTATGCGATTGCATATCGGCAAGCGTTTCATGTACCGCCACAACGATATGGAATCAGCAGAGAAACAGCTTAAGCATGCCCAGGAAGTGGTGGCCAAGACAGGTGGCGGTATCTTGGTGATTACCGAAGGGGTGTTCGGTATGAGCGGCGATATGGGGGATATCAAAGGTTTGGCCGAACTCAAGAAGAAATACGATTTCCGTCTGGTTGTCGATGATGCCCACGGTATCGGAACCATGGGGGCCAATGGCCGTGGAACCGGTGAAGAACAAGGCGTTGAAGACGCTATCGATATCCATTTGGGAACGTTTGCCAAATCGTTTGCCTTGGTGGGCGGTTTCGTGGCGGGGCCTAAGGAAATTATCCGCTACCTGCGTTTCAACCTCCGTTCGCAGATCTACGCCAAGAGTCTTCCCATGCCCATCGTCATCGGGGCGCAGAAACGTTTGGAACTAATGAAAACGCATCCCGAATTCCGTGAAAAACTCTGGACCATCGTTCGCGCCCTGCAAAGCGGCTTGAAAGAAAACGGCTTCAATATCGGGCTTACCAATTCGCCCGTAACACCGCTTACCTTGAACGGTAACGTGCCCGAAGCCACCAACCTCACCTACGATGTTCGTGAGGTTTACAATATCTTCTGCTCTATTGTAACCTATCCGGTGGTTCCCAAGGGCGTTATCATCCTGCGTCTGATTCCTACCGCCGTCCATACGCTGGAAGACGTGGATTACACGCTTAAAGCCCTCAACGCCGTGAAGGAAAAACTTTTCAACGGCACCTATGCCAAGATGGAGTTGAAAGCGATGAACGCCTGATAAAGCGGGTGCGGAGAAAACACGCGTGCAGGTGCGAGAAGCATCGAAAAAATAGCGACCATACGGTCGCTATTTTTTTGTGTCAATAGGGTGGTGCATCCGGACTTAGCCACCCTCATGCTCCGGAATGTCCGACGCTCTTCCTAAGTCGGGCGTAGAAGAGAGGCAAGCTTGGATTATGCCGAGGCGCGAATTGAGCATAGCGAAATCATGAACACCGATCGATGATATAAACATTGTGTATAAAAAGGTCGGTTGAAACCCGACTGTCATTTTCTTCTGCTAAAAGAAACGATGCACTTCCTTCAGGCAACTTTCTTTCGAGAGGTCATTAGGATTCGTGCCTGGAATGCCTTCAGGAATGGTTTCACCGGTTTTCTCAAACAAGGTTTTCCAAAATTCGGGCAGATGTCCGTCCGCATCTCTGAAATTCATGGGACCTGCTGTGAATAGCGGGCTTCCGTCGGCATAGCGGAAACATTCATAAACAAGTTCGGAACAATACATTTTTCCGTTGTCGGGCAGAAACAGCCAGTCATAGGCTTCGCCTATATGCCGCTCGGCTTGGATGAGGGCATCCGCTATCGGAAAATCGGTGTTGACACGCATTGCAACGATGCCGGGCTTACCACCGATGGAGGGGGCCTGTTGTAGAAAATCAAACCAATCGGTGCGCGTTACACCGTTTCTGCTCGAGGCTTCCAATACGTAAGGCTTGCCGTTGGATACGGACACGATGGCTACATGCGAATATTTGATGGAATCCCGTTGTGCCGTAGCGGCTACGATGGCTTGGGAGAAGGCTGAGTTTTCGGCTACTACAAATAACAAATCGCCCGCTTGGGGCCGATAACGGGGGATGCAGGCTGTAGCCATCCACAGTCCCGGCAGGATAAAGAGAAGTTTCGTGAAAAAGTTAAAGCCGGTAGCGCTTTTCATAGTACAAAATATTTTTACAAAGATATGTGCCGGGCGCGTAATTCAAATAAGTGGGACATGTTTCCCGGCACGAGCCTCATTTATCGAGACCGTTCGTGCATCGGAAAACGCAGTTTTTTGAGGGTAAAATTTATAGGAAAACAGTTCTGTGTAAAATAATTGCTATCTTTATGGTATAATAACAGCTTATTATGTTATATCGCAAGATTGCAAAGCGTATTTCAGTTCGCCTCGCAGGAATCGGAGCGGCTGTGAGCATCCTGTTGTTCCTCTTTTTCTCCCCCATCCAATTGTTCGCCCAACCCGACACGCTCTATGGCCGTTGGGCTGGGGAATTGGCGGTGGGCAAGAGGCCCTTGCGCTTGGTATTCGAGATAGCGCGCGACAGCAATGGCGAGGTTCCCGTGGTCTATATGGACGTTCCCGTGCAAGGCCTGCGGCATTACCGTATGGAGACCGCCTGGGATTCCGACCGCTTTGCGCTTACCGTTTCGGCAAGGGCTTTCGGTATGGAATATGCCGGGCGTTACGAAAACGATACGATCCGTGGCCTTTTCTCGCAGAACGGCATGAACTTTCCGTTGGCGTTTTGCCGCCTTTCCGACAGCGTGCAGGCACCCCGACGGCCGCAGACACCGGTGCCGCCCTTTCCCTACCACAGCGAAGAAGTGGTGTTTTACAACAGGAAACAGGGCGTGAAACTGAGCGGAACGCTGACCTTGCCCGATGCCGGATATAGAGGCGTGGTGGCGGTTTTGGTGAGCGGCAGCGGACAGCAGGACCGGGATGAAACCCTGCTCGGCCATAAGCCGTTTATGGTATGGGCCGACTATCTGACCCGCGCCGGCATAGGCGTGTTGCGCTACGACGACCGTGGCGTGGGCGGTTCCACGGGCGAGGTGGAAAACGCCACCTCCTACGATTTTTCGTTGGATGCCGAAGCGGCGGTGCGTTATCTGCGCAAGCGCAAGTTCTCCTCGGTGGGCATTATCGGCCACAGCGAGGGCGGTATGATTGCCCAGATGGTGGCCGCCCGTGATGCCAAGGTAGGGTTTATCGTGCTGCTGGCGGCTCCCGGCATCCCTTGCGACAGTCTGCTGCTGTTGCAACAGCGTGCCATTTCCGAATCGGAGGGCTATCTCGAAGACCGTATCGAGGCTTTGTTGCATACCAATCGGAAAATCTTTACCCTCCTGCAATCGGATATACCCGAAAAGGAATTGAAAGACAGTGTGCTTTATGGACTTCGTTTTTTGAGCGGCAGCGATTTTCCAGAAGATGAACTGGAAAATCCCGTGCAGGAAGAAGCCTTGCAAAAGCAGGCGAACACGCTGATGAGCCCTTGGTTCCACTATTTTGTCCGATACAATCCGGCACCGGTGCTGCAAAAGGTAAGATGCCCGGTATTGGCGCTTAACGGTTCCCGAGATGTGCAGGTGCTGGCTGAACCCAATCTGAAGGGCATTGAACAGGCCTTGCAGGAGGCAGGGCACGGTCAATTTTCGATAGAACTCCTTCCCGGCCTGAACCATCTGTTCCAGAAATGTGCTGAGTGTACATTGGGAGAATACGCCGAGACAGAAGAAACGGTGAACGAAAACGCCATGCGTCAGGTTGTTGTCTGGATGGGCGAACTGTTCGGTTCACGATGAATACGGAAGGACATGGTGATTCCACGTTTCAGCCTCGGCTTTCAACCGTTTTTATCAGACGTACGATATTGTCGATGGCAATGGTCAGATCTTGGCGACTGCGCGTGCCGGTCAATGCGAAATTCCTTTCCCGGTTGGTGCTGAAAACAGCGGAAATTCCATGGCGGTACGCGGATGCGGTGGTATTGTCCATGTCTCCGACTACCGCGATAAGCGGTACATTGGCTTTCTTGGCCCGTCGGGCGATACCGCCGATTGCTTTGCCCTTCAGGCTCTGTCCATCGAATTTGCCTTCTCCGGTAAAAATGTAATCGGCTTCTTGCAACAAGCGGTCAATATCCACGGCATCCAGCAGCGTATCGATGCCCGATTGCAGTTTTGCATTGAGGAACACATGCATGCCGAATCCGCAGCCCCCTGCCGCCCCGCTTCCGGGAAGGGAAGCGGCTTTGCGGTGGAGATTTCTCTCCACCATGGTATCCAGATGTTGCAGATTCTTGTCCAACCGCTTTGCCATACGGCTGTCCGCACCTTTTTGCGGGGCGAACACGAAAGCCGCACCCTGTTGGCCGTGGAGCGGATGGGTAATGTCGCACATAGCCAACAGTTCCGTTGTTTGGAGGCGGGGATCGCGCAAGGAAAGGTCAATGCCTTGGATTTTGTGCAAACTTCCGCCTACGGGAACGAAGGCATGGCCTTCAGCGTCGGTGAACCTCACGCCTAATGCGGCGGCTATACCGCAACCGCCGTCATTGGTGGCGCTGCCGCCCAAACCCACGATGATTTTCTTGCATCCCGTATCCAAGGCGGCTTTGATAAGTTGCCCCAGACCATAAGTAGTGGTGCGGGATGGATCAGGATTGTCCTTTACGAGCGGTAAGCCTGCGCAGGAGGCTATCTCGATGACGGCGGTCTGTCCGATTCTTCCCCATGTGGCCGGCATTGCCTGTCCGTAAGGACCGCACACGGAAAGTTTTTGTTTGTATCCATGACCGCAAGCCGACAAAAATGCGTTCACAGTGCCTTCACCGCCATCTGCAATGGGAATGGTGGTAATTTTGCAATCAGGAAAATGCCGCAGGATGCCTTTTTGCAGGATATTGCAGATTTGGGAGGAAGAAAGACTGCCTTTAAAGGAGTCGGGGAGTATAAGCACGTTTTTCATAAGCGAGAGGCAAGGGGCGGGCGAAATTACCGTTTTTTTTCTTAGTTTTGCAAGGTATTGCGCATATATGCCGGATGCTTTGTATGGCGTAAGGCAGTAAAATAGGCGTTAACTATCAAGAATAATTGAAAAACAAATTTTTAAAATTAATGGCTATGAAAAGAATGATTTCTGTTTTATGTCTCTCTTTGATGGCGACGGTCATCGTATCGGCGCAAGAGAGATTTGTAAGTGAAACCGCTCAGAACCGCAAAGCGATTTTGGAAGAATACACGGGGATACATTGCGGTTACTGTCCTGATGGACACAAGATTGCCGCAGGCTTGGCTGAGAAGTATCCCGATGATTTGTTCCTTATCAATGTTCATGCCGGCGGCTATGCCTCGCCTTCAGCAGGAGAAGTGGATTTGAGAACACCGTATGGTGAAGCATTGGTGGACAATGCCGGTGTGGACGGATATCCTTCCGGGTCGGTGAGCCGTCATGTTTTCAGCGGTAAGGTTACGGCCTTGAGTCGGGGCGCTTGGTCCGGCAATGTTCCCAAGATTCTAGAGATGTCGAGTTATGTCAATATCGCGGCCAAAGGTACGTTGGATTGGGAAAACCGGCAACTTACCGTTACCGTTCAACTGTATTATACGGAAACAGCCGCAGTGGCTTCTAACTTCTTGCACGTGGCCATTACCCAAAGCAATATAATCGGGACGCAGAACGGTGCGAGCAGTAATCCGGCGCAGGTGTTGCCTGGCGGCAAATATGTACACCACCATGCGTTGCGTGATTTATTGACCGGTCAGTGGGGAGAAGAAATCACCACCGTGAACAAAGGCGATTTTGTGGAAAAGACCTATACCGCAACCTTGCCTGAGGTTATTGGCAATGTTAATCTTGAACTTATCGATCTCCAGATTGTCGCATTTGTTACCGAAACCAGAAACGAAGTGATGAACGCTTGTGAGGCGGTGATCGAACATAAGCACGGTCCGGATTATTTCGTAAATTTGAATAATCTGACACAAAAAGACGATGATATCTGCGAGCCACAGGTATCGATGTCGCTTAGATTCTCCAATAAAATAGCTGTAGAACCGATTTCATCCCTCACTTTCCGTTATGAATTTCAGGATGCTCCGGTTCAGGGAGAAATAGAATATACCCCCGAAAGTCCGATGGTGGAAGGGATAAATTATGAATTGGATCTGCCGGTTATCGCGCTTCCGCAATTGAATAAAGAACAAAAATTGAAGGTTAAGTTGCTGAAGGTGAATGGTGTTGACTATGAAAACGGAGATGAATTGGAGGCAACCGTGATAAAGCGGTTGGCTACCTCTCCGACGGAAGACATCTCCGTCAATATCTGGCAAGACAAATACGGTTCAGACATTACGTGGGAACTTGTATCGCTTGAGAGTGGAAGTATATTGGCTTCCGGTGGTCCTTATCCTGATTTGTCGGGAACCAACCCTGTGTTGCGTACGACCGATGCCAAGCTGGCCAATGGATGCCATGTGTTCAACATTTACGATAAGAACAAAGACGGAATCAATAACAGTTATGGCGCCGGGCATCTCGCGTTCAACGATGCCGGAGGCAACACCTTTTTTGAACATGATGGAAAATACAAAGCCAGTTTGCGTGTTCTGGTACATCACGTGCCGGCCGACAATCAAAAGGAAGCCGAAGTTTTCCAGGCCGTGCTGATGCCCAATCCTGCTTCTGAATACAGTCTGTTGAAGGTGGATATGCCGTCTGCAAAGGATGTACGGGTCCGTCTGATGGCTGTCAACGGCGGTTGCGTGTTGGATATGGGTAACGTAAGTTTGGAATCGGGTATGCAGGAAATCATGCTCCCTGTAGGCAAACTGAACGAAGGCCTGTATTTTGTAACGGTACAGGGTGAAGGAATCAATCTGACCCGCAAGTTGGTGGTAATCCGATAGGGGATCCCGAAAGTTTGCACTACCGCTTCTTTTTTGTATTTTTGCCGTCGCATCGCGGCAGTAGCTCAGTCGGTAGAGTGCAAGCTTCCCAAGCTTGAGGTCGCGGGTTCGAGGCCCGTTTGCCGCTCAAGAGAGTGATTACGAGGAAAAGGCTCCGGATTCCGGAGCCTTTTCCTTTATGCTGATCGCCTTTCGGGATTATAGAAAGGTATAGGATGGCTTGAGATTGGTTAAAATGATATACCTTTGCCATACGCATGAATTGAGCAGTACATGGACGAAAGAAAGCATACATCGAATCATTCGGGAAAATCGCGGACCCCAACCTGTTGCTCGTTTTGCGGTCGGGAAATCTCCGGGCGTGAACCGGCTATCCAAGGTAAAGGGGATGCTATACTCTGTATGCGGTGTAATGAGTTGGCGAGCCGTTATTTTGAAGAATATCAAAAAGAATATGGGAAAACGGGAAAGGCGAAGGCGCATTCCGATCCGCTACCCCTCAAGGAGCCGAGAGCCATTAAAAGTTTTCTCGATCAATATGTAATCGGACAGGAGGCGGCCAAGAAAGTACTTTCCGTAGCGGTCTATAACCATTACAAGCGTCTTAATTACTGGTTCTCGCATCAGGAAGAGCCTGAAACGGAAATAGAAAAGTCAAATATCCTTATGGTGGGTCCCACCGGAACGGGTAAGACCCTTTTGGTTCGCAGTATCGCCCGTCTGTTGGATGTACCGTTCTGCATAGCCGATGCCACCGTGCTCACTGAAGCAGGATACGTGGGCGAAGATGTGGATTCGATATTGAGCCGATTGTTGCAGGCGGCCGATTTTGATGTGGACAAGACCGAAAGAGGCATTATCTTTATCGATGAGATAGACAAGATTGCCCGTAAAAGCAGCAATCCTTCTATCACCCGCGATGTTTCGGGAGAAGGCGTACAGCAGGCCTTGCTCAAATTGCTCGAAGGCACCGACGCCTTGGTTCCGCCTCAAGGGGGACGCAAGCATCCCAATGCGGAGATGGTGAAGATCAATACCCGGCATATCCTTTTTATCGGTGGCGGTTCTTTCGATGGTATCGAACGTAATATATCCTCCCGTCTGAACCGTATGGCCATCGGTTATAAAAAAGAGGAAGAACGTATGCGCACCGACGGGAAGGACGGTCTTCTTCCTTATATCGCCCCGCAGGACTTGCGGGCTTATGGACTGATTCCCGAATTGGTGGGACGTTTTCCGGTACTTACGTATCTGGAGGAGTTGGATAGGGATGCTTTACGCAGTATTCTCGTTGAACCCAAAAACGCTTTGGTCCGCCAATATAAAACATTGTTCGAGATGGACGGAGTCGCGTTGGAGTTCGATCCCGATGTTTATGATTTTATCGTGGACAAGGCTTTGGAATTTAAGTTGGGCGCACGGGGCCTTCGTGGCATCATGGAGGCGGTGATGATGGATCTGATGTATGAAATTCCGGCGACTAAACCGGATTCGTATCGGGTAACGCTCGATTATGTGCGGGAGCATCTGGGGAAGGCGATGTCCGATAAATTAAAAAACAGTTGAACATGAAGTCTGGAAAGTTTCGGTTGGTGGCTTGGGCATGCCTGTCTGTTCTATTGCTGCATGGTTCCGTTTGGGCACGACAAGGCTGGTTCGAGGCTGCGTTTCCGGCCCGTTGGCAACCTTCCAAGGCTGCTTCGATGCTCAAGATATTGTATGATGCCAACGTGGTCTGCAACGGACAGAGTGTACAACTTTCGTTGGATCATTCCTTATACGGACAAGGGGAAAATCTCTCTTTTGAATGGTATCAGATTGCTTCTGATCAGAATCCGCAAGCTTTCGGCATAGGAGAAGCGGTTACATTCATTTCTTTCACGGAAGATATCTTCCGCATCGTGGCTGTGATGAAAGAAGGGCAGTTGCAGGTGGGAACGGATACATTGTTGCTTTATGTGACACATGTTCCTTCTTACCGGATGGTTCCGGATACGATTTGCCGGGGAATGGAAGCCACAGTGGGGGTGGAAGGCGGTAATTACTGGGCATGGAGTACATCCGGCACTTCGCAGTATATCAATGTCAGACCGGGCGAAACCACTACATACTATGCCCGTGTATCCAACTATCCGATGGTGCAGTCCGGTTACAGCAATGCCTGTTATGCCGAGGATTCGGTTACGGTGGTGGTGAACGATTCGGCAGTATATGCGTTGGCCGGTGATGCCGAAATGTGCAAGGGAATGGAGGCGCGGTTGCGTGTGGAAGGTGGCAAAGATGTGGTCTGGAACGGTGTTTCGGGAGATGTTACGCATGATTTTCTGATAACGGACGATACGATTGTGCATGTGTTGGCCACCGATCGTTATGGTTGTCGGACATCAAAAAGAATCACAATCCGGGCGGTGGATATACCGAAAGGCGAAATCGTGGCTTATGTGGATGAGCAACCTTCCGATTCGGTTTGTCTGGGCAGTTCCATCCGGTTGGAGGCCATAACGGACTTGGATTGCTATTATCGTTGGTTCAACCGGGATACCTCGGCGGTTACGACCGTGATCCCCAAAACGGATTTTTTAGCCTATTGCGATATTTCCGTGGGGGCGGCCAAAAACTGTAAGACTCGTTTGGAAATGCCGATATCGGTGCGGAACTGCCATCGCGTTTATTTTGCGAGCGGTTTCATTCCTGGTGGTTTTTCGGAATTCTACGGTCCGATAGGAGAAGATGATACCACGCGCACCTATCAGTTTTATATTTTCGATGCTAACGGTACCATGGTGTTTTCCACCACCCGTTTTACCGATGGTTGGGATGGCCGCTACAAGGGCAGGGTGGTTCCCCCCGGCGTGTATGTGTATCTCTATCGTGAGCGGTATGACCGCTTTACATGGGAACGCAGGGGTACATTTTCGGTGCTGAAGTAAGCATTTTATTTTCCCAATAGCCGGAACATATTTTTTTTGTAGGCTTCCACACCGGGTTGGTCAAAGGGATTCACATTCATCGCGTAGCCGCTCAGTCCGCAGGCGAATTCAAAGAAATAAATCAATTGTCCGATATGGAAAGCGTTTAATCGGGGTATGCGGATACGTAATACCGGTACGTTCCCTTGTTCGCTGTGGGCAAGCATCGTGCCTTCTTCGGCTTTTTTGTTTACGTAGGAAATTTCCTTTCCCGCCACGAAATTCATGCCGTCAAGATTTTGTCCGTCTTGCGGAATCTGCAGTTGGGTATGCGGGTTTTCGAGACTCAGAACGGTTTCAAAAAACAGACGTTCCCCCTCTTGGATATATTGTCCAAGCGAATGTAAGTCGGTGGTGAAGCCGGCGTTGGAGGGAAAGATTCCCTTGCCTTCCTTGCCTTCGCTTTCACCGTAGAGTTGCTTCCACCATTCGCTTAAGAAGTGGAATCGGGCATCGAAGTTTACCAGCAACTCTACTTTTTTGCCTTGTTTTACATATTGGTATTGGCGGAAAAGCGCGTATTGGGCGGCGATGTTCTGTTGCCAGTCTAAGGCGGGTGTGGCCAGATTCTTCTGCATATCCGCCGCTCCTTTTATCAAAAATTTGATGTCAATGCCTGCCACCGCCAGAGGAAAAAGTCCTACGGGGCTGAGCACGGAAAAGCGTCCGCCGATGTTGTCGGGGACCTCATACGTGGTAAGGCCTTCGCTGTCGGCAAGTGTGCGTAGGGCGCCTTTCTGGCGGTCGGTAATGGCGGCAATCCGTTGGCAGGCTTCGGCTTTGCCGTATTTGGACACTAAATGTTCGCGAATCAGTCGGAAAGCGATGGCCGGTTCTGTGGTAGTGCCCGATTTGGAAATCACGCACACTGTATAGTCGTGCTTGTCCAAAAGGGCAAGCAGTTCGTTCATATAGTCTTGATTGAGATGATGTCCGGCGTAGATGACGGCAGGGGCATCCGGCATCCGGTCAGAGAGTTGGGGTTTCAAGGCTTCTATGATGGCGCGTGTGCCCAGGTACGAACCTCCTATGCCGATGCAGACGAAAAGTTCGGATTTTTTTCGGAATTCCTCGGCTTTCGCCAACATTTCGTTCAAGGCTTTTTCTTCGATTTCCCCGGGAAGACGTATCCAGCCTAAAAATTCATTGCCTTTTCCTGTGCCTTGCAGAAGAGTTTCGTAAGCGCGTGAAACGGCCGCTTTCTGTTCCGAAAGGGCGGGGGATGTCTTGCCTTCCAAAAGATCTTTCATCATGGAACCGGTTTCGTTGCCGTAGCGAAAATCAAGGGTAATCGAATCCATAGTGTTGAAATTTAAATGCTAAAACATCGTAAAGGTATATAATTCTTTTCAATTCGGGATGGAGGGCGGCATTTCTCCCTTTTATTGCGGTCAAGGAAGTTTATACGTTTTTTATTTACAAATGAAGATAGGGCTGGCTTGCGCTTTTTTTTTACCTTTGCTCTCACGTTTGACCTTATCGGTCATGAAAAATGATTCGGGGTGTAGCGCAGTCCGGTAGCGCACCTGCTTTGGGAGCAGGGTGTCGCAGGTTCGAATCCTGTCACCCCGACAGATATTAACCGTTGCGCGGGGAAGGGTATCCTCCGATGCAGGGAGCAAAAGAAAAAACAAATAAAACATAAACGTCATGTCTATCATCAAACCGTTCAAAGGCTTCAGGCCTCCCGTTGACATTGTAGAAAAATTGGCGAGCCGTCCTTATG
>CAZPBB010000013.1:0-25810 GCA_964584745.1 uncultured Bacteroidaceae bacterium | reverse complement strand
TCCTGATGACGCCTATCCACCACCATTTTCAGAAGGCAGGCAGCAAGGAACCCAAAATCGTGATGCGTTTCTTTATCGTGGGCATCATGTTTGCGGTGGTAACCTTGGTAACCCTCAAACTCAGGTAAAAGGAATCATTCAAAACAGATAATCATACAGCGATGAAAATGAATATGGAAATGTTGGCCAAACAGGGACGCGAGTCGCGTACCATGGCCGAAGCGGTAGCCTTGCGGATTCATGATTTACGCAAACGCGCCATTCAGGAAAGCTTTCAGGATTTCAAACAATCCGGACACCGCCTGGAATTTGTGGCGCGGGTGAGAGGCGTGGAATATATCGATGATGCCAAGGCGAGCAATGTGAACTCCTCTTGGTATGCGCTTGAAAACATGACCCGTCCGGTGGTTTGGATTGTGGGGGGCAGGGCTAAGGATGCCGATTTTGCCTCCATGCGTGAGCTGGTACGTAACAAGGTGCGCCGCATAGTATGTCTGGGTACGGACAATAAGCCGATTGTAGAGGCTTTCGGTGATGTGGTGGCGGATATCGTGGAAACATCTTCCATGCAGGATGCCGTGCAGTCGGCCTACCTGATGGCGAATGAAGGCGAAGTGGTGCTTCTTTCGCCTGCTTGTCCCAGTTTCGATCTCTTTGAAAGTTATCGCGACAAGGGTATGCAGTTTCAAAAAGCGGTCTGCGAATTGTAGTTTTTGGCACAGAAGGTCATGGCCAACAAGGGAACAGGCATATTCAAGTATTTGAAAGGCGACAGGGGAATATGGTGTATCATGATGATACTTTCCTTTGTTTCGCTGGCGGCGGTGTATAGTTCCACCGGTCGTCTGGCTTATCTGAAGCAGGGCGGCGACACCACCTACTATATGTTCAAACACTTGGGCATTCTTTTTTCGGCATGGCTTATCATGTATGGGGTTCATCGTGTCCGCTACACCTATTTCGCCAAGCTTTCGCTTTTTATGCTTTGGCCGGTTATCGGCCTGTTGGCCTTTACGCTCACGGTTGCTTCGGTAAACGATGCGGCGCGTTGGATCAAACTGGGCCCGATTACCTTCCAACCATCCGAACTGGCCAAATTGGTGTTGGTGGTATATATGGCCCGTCAACTCACCAAATGCCAACCTGTCATCAAGGAAAGAAGTTCTTTTTTATCGCTGATCTGGCCGCCTTTGCTGGTGGCGGGATTGATTTTCCCCGAGAATCTTTCCACGGCAGGCTTGCTTTTACTTACTTGTTTTGTGATGATGATGGTGGGTGGTGTGTCGAACCGTTATATATTCAGTATGGTGGGGGCGGGCGTATTGGCGGTGGCTATGATGCTGACCGTCTTTACCGTTGTACCGGCCGACAGGCTGCCGGGGAGATTCGGTACGTGGAAAGGACGCATAGAGCGTTTCGGCGGTGAAAAGGAGGAGGCCTATCAGGTAACGCAGGCCAAGATAGCCGTGGCTGGAGGACGCGTTTTCGGCAAAGGCCCTGGCAACAGCACCCAGCGAAACTTTTTGCCACATCCGTACTCGGACTATATCTACGCCCTCATCATCGAAGAATACGGTATGGTTTCGGGTGTGGGTATCCTGTTACTCTACCTTTGGTTCTTGCGTAGAAGTATCAGTATCGCCCGCCGTTGCCGAGGTTCGTTTGGCAGTTATATGGTGCTCGGCATCACGTTTATGCTCGTTTTGCAGGCGCTTGTCAATATGGGAGTGGCGGTGGATCTGTTGCCGGTTACCGGTCAGCCGCTGCCTTTCCTCAGCATGGGGGGGACTTCGCTTTGGTTCACCGCCCTGGGGGTGGGCATCGTGCTGAGTGTGAGCGCGACAGTGGAGGAAGAGGAACAAACGGTTTGATGTAGCCAAACAAGCAGAGCCGGATTTGCTCATGTTCTGCGTGACGCAAAAACGGGCTTTGAAAAGGAACAAAAATTTCAGAACAGGCAACCGGGACTGATCCCGCCGCCTGATAAAAAAAACAGGTGTATGGAAACAACGGATATAATGCACGAAGAACCGGTGGTTCGGGAAGAACGGCCACTGAAGGTGATGATCAGCGGCGGCGGAACAGGAGGACATATCTTTCCGGCCATCGCTATCGCCAACGAGATAAAACGTCGCAAACCCGATGTGAAGATTTTGTTTGTGGGTGCCGAAAACCGTATGGAAATGGAAAAAGTACCGGCGGCGGGATATGAAATCGTGGGCTTGAACGTGGCGGGCATCGACCGCAAGCATTTGTGGAAAAACTTTTCGTTGCCTTTTAAACTTGCGGCAGGATTGCGGCATACGCGCAAGCTGATCAAGGATTTTGATCCGGATGTGGCCGTAGGGGTAGGCGGATATGCCAGTGCGCCTACGCTTTATTCGGCGCAACGGCTAAAGATTCCCACCTTGATTCAGGAGCAGAATTCATTGCCTGGCGTAACCAACCGTATCCTGGCCAAGAAAGCGGAACGCATCTGTGTGGGGTATGACGAAATGGACCGTTTCTTTCCGAAAGAAAAGATAGTCTGGACAGGTAATCCCATCCGTCAGGATATTTCCAATATAGATTCCAAACGTGAAGAAGCGTTTGCTTTTTACAACCTTAAGCCCGATAAGCCGGTGTTGTTGGTAATGGGAGGAAGTCTGGGCGCGCGTACGCTCAACGAAGGTATGAAAAACAACGTTGATTTTTTGCTTAAGAACGGATTCCAGATTATCTGGCAGACAGGAAAATTCTATTACCAGTGCATGTTGCCCTATGCGGAAAATAAAGAAAATCTGGTGATGCTTGATTTTGTGAGCCGGGTGGATCTGGCTTATGCGGCGGCCGACATGATAGTGTCGCGTGCCGGTGCCATTACCATTTCCGAATTGTGTGTGGTGGGCAAACCCCTTATTCTGATTCCCTCTCCCAATGTGGCCGAAGACCATCAGACCCGTAATGCCGAAGCGCTCAGTTCGCGTAATGCCGCCGTGCTTCTACCGGACGATCGCACGGTGGAAGGTCTGGGAAAGGCGGTGATGGAAATATGGGGTGACGAAAACCGAAGGGTTTTGCTTTCGCAGAACATTTCCAGAATGGGCACCACGATGGCGGCGAAAGTGATTGTGGATGAGGTATTGGAATTGGCGGACATGAACCGCCGTCGTAAAGAAAACGGAAACCTTTAGGGTAAAAGTACAGGTAAGGAATACATGAACGCGGAAGCCATAAAACAACCTTATTTCTTGGGCATAGGCGGCATCGGAATGAGTGCCTTGGCTTTCCATTACCTGCGGCAAGGATGCCGTGTGGCCGGTTACGACCGCACCCGCACGCCGCTGACCTGTGATTTGGAAAAAGCCGGTGCGCGAATTCACTACAACGAGTGTCCGGCGCTGATACCGGCCGATACCGACTGTGTGATTTACACCCCTGCCGTACCCGCCGACCATACCGAGTGGGAGGAGATAAGGCGGCGTTCACTGCCGGTTTACAAACGGGCGGAACTGTTGGGCCTCCTGAGCGGCCGCTATAAAACTTTTGCCGTTGCCGGCACGCATGGAAAGACGACCACTTCGGTGCTGCTTGCCTATCTGATGAACGGCAGCATAGGTTGTAATGCCATATTGGGTGGGATTTCTCCCGATTTGGGCGGCAACTATCTGCACAATGAAACCAGCCCGTTTCTGGTAACTGAAGCCGATGAATACGACCGTTCTTTCCTGCAGTTGCATCCGTATTTTGTGGCTGTTACCTCCTGGGATGCCGATCATTTAGATGTGTACGGCACTTTGGAAAACATGCGCGATGCCTATACGCAATTCATGCGTCAGTCGGAACATTTCATCGCCGAGGCGGATCTGGAACTTCCGTTGAAACCGGATTATTTCTATGCGGCAGAAGCCTTCACGCCCGAAAAGAACGTGGAGGGAAAAGCGGCATATGCATCCGATATCGAAGTGCGCGAAGGCATGTACCGTTTTACCTACAGAGGTCCGAAAGCCATTATAGAAGGGCTTTGCCTGTCTTGTCCGGGCAGGCATAACATCGAAAACGCTGTGGCCGCCATCAGTATGGCTTTGGAGGCGGGGGTTCCTTCCGGAGAGATAAAACGTCTTTTACCCTTGTTCAAAGGTGTAACCCGCAGATTGGAATGTCGCTATCGCGCTTCAGGATTCGTATATATAGACGATTATGCCCATCATCCGGCAGAGATCAGGGCCAGTATCAAGGCGCTTCGGGAGTTTTATCCGGATTACCGGATGGAAGTGTATTTTCAACCGCATCTTTACAGCCGCACCCGCGATCTGGCAAGCGGTTTCGCTTCTGCCTTGCAGATGGCCGACAGGCTTTGCCTTGTGGATATCTATCCGGCGCGGGAAAAGCCGGTAGCGGGTGTGGATACCCGTCTGATCGGCGATAAGGTGGACGGCATACAGGTGGTCTATCTTGGCAAGCAAACCTTGTTGGAAGATGTGCGGAAAAGGGTGGACGCGTATCGGAGAAACCTTTCGGAAGGCGCAAAACTATTGTTGGTAAGCATGGGGGCGGGCGACATAGACACGTTCGCGGTACCGATAACGCAGTACCTTGAGAAAGGAGGCTGGAAATGAAAAGGGTGTTTCGGATTGTGTTGGTGGTATTCTTGTTCGCCCTTTCCCTTGCGGTGATGGTGCTCATGCTTTGCCATGCTTCAAATGAAAGGGAAAAAATCCTCTGTACCCGGATGGATATCAAGATAATGCAAAAGGGCATTCCTTATCTACAGGTACGGGATATGGAAAATTGGCTTTCAAAGAACGGCATCACTTTTGCGCAGGAACCCATCGGCACTGTCGATGTGGCGCATATCGAAAAAGTGATTCTGCGGAATCCATACGTGGCTTCGGCACAGGTGTATCTTACCGAAGACAGTGTTTGCGCCATGCGGATAGAACAGCGTGATCCGTTTTTGAAAATTATAGGCAGGGGGCAGATGTATCAGTTGGATGAAAACGGTGTGGAGATGCCGTTGAATACGGATTATCCCGTGCAGTTGCGGGTGGCCAGCGGCAACATTCCGTTTTCCCCGCACTACGGCCTCGATGTGAACACGCTTTCCGACACTTCGCCTATGGTGGTGTTGAAACACCTGTTCCTTATCAATCGTTTTCTTGCAGAAGATGCGTTTTGGAACGCGTTGTTCGAGCAGATTTATGTAACGACGGGAATGGAATATGAGTTGATTCCCAAGGTAGGGGGGCAGTTGATAAGATTGGGTAAAATAGAGAATACCGGTGATTTGGCTGACAAGATGCATCGTCTCAGACTTTTCTACCTTAAAGGAATGGGGCAGGAAGGTTGGAACAAATATTCCGTCTTGAATCTGAAATATAAGAACCAGGTGGTGGCTACGAAAAAATAAAAATAGAACAATAAAAAAATAAAGCTATGGAACCTATCAACATGAATGCCGACAATGAAACGGAAGTTGTGGTCGGTCTTGATATCGGAACCACAAAAGTGGTTGCCGTAGTGGGGATGCGCGATGAATCCACCGGCAAGATCAAGATATTGGGTTATGGTAAATCCGAATCCCTGGGGGTGTCGAGAGGGGCGGTGATCAATATCCAAAAAACGGTTGAAGCCATAAAAAGGGCCGTGCAGGCGGCTTCGATAGCCGCCAATACCGATATAGGCGAGGTTTATGTGGGAATCGCCGGGCAGCATATCAAATGCGCCACGCAGGAGAACACCTTTATCCGTCCCAACAAGGAACAGGTGATCTTGCTTGAAGAGGTGGAAGAATGGAAAAAGCTGGTCAGCACCACCACGGTGGAAGCCGGACAAAAAATCATTCATGTCATACCCCAGACGTTTTCGGTGGATGGCGAATGTGGCGTTACCGAAGAAAATCTGGTGGGTATGATCGGTTCTACGGTGGAAGTAACCTACAATATCATTACGGCCGACGCGGTGGCGATGAAGAATATCCAGCGCAGCGTGGAAATGGCGGGACTGGATTTGCTGGGTTTTATCCTCGAACCGCTTGTGTCGGCCGAGTCGGTGTTGGACAACAACGACAAGGAAGCCGGCGTGGTGTTGGTGGATATAGGTGGCGGTACCACGGATGTGGCCATTTTCATGAACGGTGTCCTGACCCATACGGCGGTGATACCTTTCGCGGGCAACGTGATTACCTCGGATATTAAGAAAACCTGTAATATTCTTGAAAAACAAGCCGAAGCCTTGAAAGTTAAGTTCGGTTCGGCCTTGCCCAGCGAAAGTAGCGACGAGCAGATAGTTTCCATTCCGGGGCTGAAAGACAAAACCGCCAAAGAAATTTCGCTCAAGCAACTGGCCACCATCATCGGGGCGAGGGTGGACGAGATATTCAACACCGTGGCTTGCGAAGTAAACAACTGTCAATGTGATTTGGACCGTTTTATCGGGGGCATCGTGCTTACCGGCGGGGGATCAAAAATGCGGCATATCGACAAGGTGTGCGAATATATCACTCAGTTGGATACGCGGTTGGGCGTTCCGAAGGAGCATATAACGGCCGATTCGCCGCAAGAACTGGCCGATCCCATCTTCGCCACAGCCATCGGTTTGGTTATTTACGGAATCCGTTGCGGTGAAGAAAACCGTTATTTTCATGTTAACCAGCCAGGAATGGGATATCATCCCCAACCGGACATTGTTGCCGAACCTGATACAGAACCGGCTGAAATTCAGGCTGAACCGGTAAATGAGGAAAAGAAGGAAACGAAGCCGGCGAACAAGGGTGGTTTTATGAATTTCGGCAAGATAAAGGGTTGGATTTACAAGGCTTTTGATGATGAAATCCAATAGCGGGGTATAAACACTGAGTCGTTTATAAGTCTTGTGTAAAGGTGTTTCCCCAGGCGGGAAACACCTTTAATTTTGCACTTTGATAAAATACGCGATTATGGACGCAACCATGAACAGGGGAGGCGATATTCTCAATTTCGTGCTTCCCAAGAACCAGTCTTCCTACATTAAGGTAATCGGTGTGGGCGGTGGCGGCAGCAATGCGGTCAACCACATGTTTCGTGCCGGAATAAAGGGAGTGGACTTTATTGTCTGCAATACCGATGCACAGGCGTTGGAAAGCAGCCCCGTTCCCGTAAAGGTTCATTTGGGAAAAGGCTTGGGCGCAGGCAATGTTCCGCAGGTTGCGCGGGAAGCGGCGATGGAGAAACGCGAGGAAATCAAGGAAAATCTCAAGGATGCCCGTATGTTGTTCATTACCGCCGGTATGGGGGGTGGAACGGGAACGGGCGCGGCGCCGGTGGTGGCGGCGATTGCCAAAGAAATCGAGTTGGCCGATGATGAGGTGACCAGTATCCTTACGGTGGCTATCGTTACCACGCCTTTTAGTTTTGAAGGCCGTAAACGGCAGGAACAGGCCAAGGCCGGTATCGAAGAACTCCGCAAACATGTAGATGCCATTCTGGTTATCAATAATGATAAATTGCGTGATTTTGGGAAAATGACCCTTATGGAAGCCTTTGCCATGGCCGACAACGTTTTGACAACGGCCGCCAAGGGTATAGCCGAAATCATTACGGTGCGTTCCTATGTGGCCATCGATTTCAAGGATGTGAACACGGTGATGCACAACAGCGGTGTGGCCTTGATGGGCTTCGGTACGGCAAGCGGCGAGAACCGCGCCAAGGATGCGGCCTTGATGGCGATGGATTCGCCTTTGCTGAACGACAACAGCATTCAGGGAGCCAAGGATATGTTGCTTTACCTGAGTTACGGTCCGGACGAACCGTTATGTATGGACGAAATCGAAACCATCACCACTTCCATTCTCAAGGAAGCCGGCGATGGCGTGGATTTGATCTGGGGTGCCGGACAGGACGATACTTTGGGTGCCAGCCTCAACATCACCTTGATTGCTACCGGATTCAACGAAAAAAGAGCCTTCGGTATCCGTAAGCCTGAGATAGTGGGTACCATAGTAACCAATGAACCGACCCGCGCAACGGCAATGCCCGCCGCCCCCGTAATGCCTGAAGTTTCCGTTCCCCGGCCGCAGCCGGTGGCCCGAACCGTCGTGCAACCGCAGGTGGTTGAAGCGCAAGCGCCAGCTCCGGTGCAACAAGCCCCGACCAACAGACAGGTAGTGGTGCTTGAGTGGAATGACGACAATAACAGCCAGGCTTCTTTTGAACCGCAGGTACAGACAGAGTTGAACTTCGAGCAACCCGTAGCGCAGGAAAACATACAGGTTGAATCCGAGGCGGTAAGCGTTGAGGCCGCACATGAGGAAGCAGACCGTTGGTTCGATGACCTTAGCGCAAACATAAAGCCCGCCACAGACAATGCTGCTACGAACAATAGGGTTGAATCCTTGCCCGAAGGCAATTACGGAGAACCGGCCATGCAGGTAAGAACGGTGCATCAGGCGGGTACGGTATCTGAAAATGTGGTGGAAACCGTGCGGGAAGTAATGGTGGAAACAGCGCCCGTGCAGACTGCCGGGGTAAAGGAATCGGTTTCCGATGGACTTCTGAAAGGCAGGTGCGAAGCCACGATGGAACGTATGAAGCGTTTGCGTGAATTTTCAGGTATGATACGTTCTCCGCAGGGGTTGCGCCGCATTGAGGAAGAACCGGCCTGTGTCCGTCAGAAGATATCGATAGATCCGATACTGCCCTCGTCTGTGTCGGAAGCCGGTCGCCATAGCATCGGCAAAGACGGCAGCGTAAATTACGAACCGCCGTTTTTGGCCGATCAGGCCGACTGATACCGGTAAGGACAAAACAGAGAAAGGGGATTGACGCTTTTGTCAGTCCCCTTTTCCGTTTCACAAGGTTCGATAAACCAGTAATTTTAAAAAAAAGAGTATATTTACAACGATATATAAACTTATGAGCCATGAAACGGTCTTTGAAATTCTTTCTGTCTTTTTTTGCGGCGGTGCTTTTCGGTTGGGGCGTTTATGCACAAAATCCGGCGAGAAACCGTCCCGTTGAACCCTTGCCTTTGGAAGAAAAAAGCAATGAAGACTCTGGATCGTTATCGGGAATCGACAAGTGGAATGCCGAAGGAAAACTTTTTCTTTCTCTTTACGGACAATATCAGGCCAAGCATGCCAAAAGCAAAAAAATCGAAAAACGCCTGCAATCCGATTTCGGGATGCAACGGGTTTCGGAAAATAAAAGCCGCCGCGATTTCCTGCCCGTATTTCTTGAATACGATGGAGAAGAAGCCCTTGCACAGGCTGAGTCTTTGGGATTTAAGGTGCAGACAAGGCTTGAGGGAATCTGTACGGGCTTGATTCCGGTGGATGTGGCCGAAAAGATTTCCGATATCGAGGGAATTGTAAGGATCAGCGCTTCTTTGACCAACAAGGTGCATAACGACAAGAGCCGCACCGCCAACAAGGTGGACAAGGTGCAGGAGAGCTATGCCGCCTCCGGTCTCCGACAGTCTTACGACGGTACAGGTGTTATCTTGGGTATCATCGACATCGGTTTCGATTACACGCATCCTACCTTTTATACCGACGCATCCGACAAGTCCACCTATCGGGTGAAGAAAGTGTGGGATCAGGGAGCCACTACAGGAACCCGACCTTCCGGTTTTACCTACGGAGCGGAATATAGCGGCACGGATGCCATTCTTGCTGCCGCCCACGACCAGGATAAAACCGGCACGCACGCTACCCATGTGGCAGGAACGGCCGGTGGCTCAGGTGCGGGAACCATCTATAAAGGCATGGCACCCGGTACCGATTTGGTTTTTGTGCCTACGAACATGTCGAACGCGGGCATTTTTGACGGTATTTCCTATATAGAGAAGTATGCGGCCGCACAAGGGAAACCTTGTGTGGTAAACATGAGTCTGGGTAGCGACATAGGGCCGCATGATGGTACGTCTGCCTTTGATCTGGCTTGCGACCAGATAGTCAGGAATGGTTTTGTCTTGGTGGGAAGCGCGGGCAACAGCGGCGATACTAAGTTGCACTATCAGGCGGGTGTCGCTAAAGGAAAGTCCGCTTCGTCTTATCTTACGCTGGAAGATACGGAAGATATTTATATAGATTGCTGGAGTAACAATAAAAAGCATTTTGTGGTTTTCGTGGCCGTAATGGAAAATGGACAAAATATAGCCTATATCTCTTATAGAACGAATCAAAGCGGAGGAGAAAAACAAATCAAATCTGGGAGTACGGTGTTGGCTACAGTCAATGCTACTTGTGAAACCAATAGCCGCAACAATCAGCCGCATGTCATCATGGTTTTGGATGCTTCGACAGCGCATGAGAAAGGCTATGATATGATGGTGCAGTTTCAGGCGATAGATGATTCGGTGGGTATCCATGCCTGGATTAATCCAGGCGAATTCGACAGCGGCAATACTGATTACACGCACAATGCCTCCATCTCCGCCGGCAACAGCGTACTTTCCGTAGCCGCCTACAATACGCGTACTACTTGGCAAAACTCCTTGGGTGATGGATACCGATATACCGCTATCGGAAACGAGAATGATATATCGTCGTTTTCCAGCCGTGGCCCTTTGGCTAATGGAGTCAACAAACCCGATATCGCCGCTCCCGGGGCTGGCATCATTTCTGCCGGCAACAGTTACAATGCCGCCTACATAGCGGAAAGCCGGCTGATAGCCAAGACCAAGACAGGCGGTAAGGATTATCCTTGGGTCCTTGAGCAAGGTACGTCCATGTCTTCTCCGGCTATGGCCGGTATCGTGGCGTTGTTTCTGCAAAAAGATGCCACGCTGGACATAGCCGGGGTCAAGGAAGTGCTTTCACAGACGGCGTACAACGACAGTTATACGGGGCTTTCGGCGCGTACGGAGCCTAATCCTACCTGGGGTTATGGAAAAGTGAACGCTTTGTCGGCTTTGGTCTATCTGGAAGAAAAGGACGTAACGGACAAAGTAACCATAACGATTGCCCAAACACCCGGCGGTATTGTTTCTGCTTATCGTGCCGCCGATGATTTTGAACTTGCCTCCGGTGATGAAGTTTCCAAAGGGACTTTGCTGTATCTGTTGGCGGAACCTGAAAAAGACCATGTGTTTGTTTCCTGGTGGGATGGAGATACCGAGGATTTTCGCGAATACGAGGCGGAAGGAGATGTAACGGTTTCGGCTATATTTGAGGCCAGATCCGAACCGGAAAAAGCCATTGTGCAGATTGTACAGAATAACGGCGGTACGGTATCTGTGCGTTGCGGACAGGAATCCGTAACATCGGGTAGTTCCTTGCCGGTCGGCAGCGAGCTTACCTTGGAAGCGGAGGCCGGCGAAGGCTATCTTTTTGTTTCCTGGTGGGATGGAGACAAGAATCCTTTCCGTACCTATATGCTGAATGAAGACGTAACGGTTTCGGCCACTTTCGAAGCCAGACAGACGGAAGAAGCCATCGTGCATATAAGCCAGAATTCCGGTGGCACGGTGCAGGTGAACCGCGGGCAGGAAACTGTAGAATCCGGCGCTGCCTTGCCACCGGGCAGCGCCCTTACGTTGCGGGCGGTTCCCGATGAAGGCTACCGTTTTGTGGCCTGGTGGGATGGAAATACCAATAAGCTTCGCTCCTACGTGTTGAACGGGGACGTAACAATTTCGGCCACTTTTGAACGTGATCAAGCCATCGTGAGGATAGAACAGCATGCTGGTGGCACGGTGCAGGTGAACCGCGGACAGGAAACCGTGGAATCCGGCAGCCTCTTGCCGCTGGGCAGTGCCCTTACGTTGCGGGCGGTTCCCGACGAAGGCTACCGTTTTGTGGCCTGGTGGGATGGAAATACCAATAAGCTTCGTTCCTACGTGTTGAATGAAAGCGTAACGGTTTCGGCTGATTTTGAAAAAACGACGGCGGTGGAATCCTGGCAAGAAGAAATATTTCGCATCTATCCCAATCCCACGGATGGCCATGTGGCGGTTTCATCTCCGGTATCGGCGCGGATAGAGGTGCTTTCAGCGGTAGGTGCCAGATTGTACGGTTTCGAGGTACGGAAAGGAGAGATATACGACATTGATTTGAGCGGCGAGCCTGCGGGGGTGTACTACCTGCGTCTTGTAGGGAAAGACAAGGTGTCGGTATTCAAAATCCTCCGCCGGTAAAAAGGAGCCCGTCTAGGTGTGGATAAGGGCTACGGCCGAGGCCGAAGCACCTGCTTCTTCTCCTTCAAACCCCATTTTTTCGGTAGTGGTGGCCTTTACCGAAACCCTGTCCGGCGTAAGACCCAAGGCATCGGCCATGCATTGTTGCATTTGCGGTATATAGGTGGCTATCTTGGGTTTTTGAAGGCGGAGGCAACAGTCGATATTTCCGATCCGATAGGATTTTTCTTCCAGTAATTTTCCCACTCGTTTCAGCAGAATGAGGCTGTCGATATCCTTATAGACCGTCTCGTTGTCGGGGAAATGGCGGCCGATATCTCCCAGGGCCGCCGCTCCGAGCAGGGCGTCACAGACGGCGTGTACCAATACATCGGCATCGGAATGACCTAAAAGGCCCTTCTCGTAGGGTATTTCAACCCCGCCTAGCACCAACTTCCTATCGGGAACGAGGCGGTGGGCGTCATAGCCGTATCCGATTCTGAAATCCGTCATATCAGTCCATTTCCGCCGCGTTCCGCTGTTTCCTTTCTGCTTGCCGGGCTTTGTTGAAGTTGAAAGAAACGCTCACGCGCAAAGTATTTTTAAGCGGATTGGAACCCGAAATGGTGGAAGTGGGGATAAGGTAGGAGAAGTCCAGACCTATCATGCGGTAACGGAGCCCCACGCCCAAAGTGAAGTATTGTCTCCAACCTTTGTATTTGCTTTCATGGAAATAGCCGGCGCGGACGGCTACGATATTCCGCCACCAATATTCGGCGGCAAGGCTCCATTGTATTTCCCGCATTTCTTCCTTAAAACCGCCGGGCGCATCGCCGAAAGACTGGAACAGGCCTTTCATTACATTCACACGGTCATCTTTACCTTTTATGATAACGTCGTGCAACGTATCGCCGTTAACTATCTTGTCGCCGTAGATGGGCGGGGTAGGAACCAATAATTTATAGGCTTCGGCATAGAAACCAATCGAGTTGTAGTCATCGATATGCCAGTCGAAACCTACGCCCAGACGCAGGGTGGCGGGCAGAAAGTTCTTTTCGGCATCTTCATCGAACGAAGTTCCCTTTACATAACTCATCTTGTTGCCGATGTTGGTGATGCTGAGTCCTGCGCTCAGGATACCGCCCTTGTAGTTTTTTCCCAAATCGAAGTTTTGACGGTAGTAAAGGCCTATATCCGCGGCGCCGGCCAAACCGGCTTTGGTGTCGATGCCTTCCACGAATTGCCCCAGGGTAAGGTTGGAGTAGATGAATCGGCCTGTAACGGCAATCGAAAGAACATCGATAAGTTTGCGCGAATAACTTAAGTCGATGGCGAATTCATTGGGTTTGAAAGTGGTGGGACTACCTCCTTGCGCATCGGTAAAGGTAACCGATCCCATAGAGAAATAGAGCAGGGAGAAGGCGAGCACGTTGCGTTCGTCCTTGAACTTGTACGCTCCCGTGAGATAGGCCAGCGACATATCCGGCACCAGATTGATAAGCCAAGGGCTGTAGGTGAGCGAAAAACCGAACTGATCTTCCAGAAAAGGATATTTGGCCGCGTTGTAGTGTTGGGAGTTGAGGTCTGCCGAAGTGGCCACGCCCACATCCGCCATACCGCCGGAACGGGCGTCGGGCGAGAGAGAAACAAAGGGAACCGCGGTGGAAATGGGATTGTTGATGCCGTCTTTACTCAAGTCTCTCCCCGTAGTAGGATCGATTTGGGCAATGGATAAGAGAGGGACAAGGAGCAAGAGCAAGAAGAGGAAAGTCTGCGTTTTATTGCGCATATCGAAAGAAAGTTTTGATGCCGGACGAGTTCCGGCGGTTAATATTGTCCGCTCCGGCAATCGGATTTGATTTAAAGGTTGGAAGCGGCAAAATCACGCTTATGAATAGCAAAGGTAGCCAAATCTGTGTAAAGTGCAAACAGACTCGTTACCGAAAATTTCAGTAAAAAACTCTGTGTTGCAGGAGAAAAACCGAAACAGTCGCTATTGAAGGGCAAGGCGGAGGAATGAAAGGGATAGGGAACGTTTTCTTTCTATTTTACCCGATTCGGATGAAAAAAGTCTAAAAGCAACATTTATTGAGAAAAACAAACTGAGCCTAAGAAACTGAAAATCTTTTCGGCGGGAAAGACGGAATTTGGGCAAATTGGAAAATCGGATTATCTTTGCGGTTTGGAAAACTTTCCGATTGCGCTTTAGGGCGTTGAAAGGTAAGGGTTTCGGTAAAAGGCAAAAGAAATGCGTGATACACGTTTCCTGAAATATATGGTGGTGGCCCTGTTGGCATGGGGAGGGATGGATAGCGTGCATGCGCAGGATATGCATCTTTCCCAGTCTTTTTCCAACCCGCTTTATATCAATCCTGCTTTTGCGGGAACATCCGATTGCGGGCGAATCGGTGTGGCATACCGCAACCAATGGCCGAACATCGGGGGGGGATTTTCTTTGGCCACAGTTACCTACGATCAATATATCAAGGCCTTGCATGGCGGCATAGGGGCGTATGTGAATGCGGATTTTCAAGGCGGAGGCACTTTCCGCGACATTACAGCCGCCTTTATGTATTCCTTCCGCGCCCAGTTGGGTTCGAATCTGTTCCTGACCCTGGCTGTGGAAGGTTCCTATTCCAACCGTTACGTCAATTGGAACTCCTTGACTTTCCCCGATCAATACGATCCGTTTCTGGGTTTGGTTCAAGGTCGTCCCACACAGGAAAATCTCCCCAACGCACCGCTCAGCAAACATCATGCCGATGTGGCGGCGGGGCTGATGCTCTACGGTGAATATTTTTATGTGGGCTTTTCAGCCGCGCACCTTACCCGTCCCGACATAGGTTTTATGGGTAAATACCGCATGGATATGAAATTCAGTGCGCAGGCGGGGGGGATGATTTATTTCAGAAAGAGTTATGGAGAGAGACATAGTGAACGGGATTTCTCTCTTTCGCCCAATATCATTTATACCCAACAAGGCAAATTTACGGAATTGAACTACGGTTTATACGGTAATTTCTATCCGTTTGTGGCGGGCGTGTGGTTCCGTCAGAGTCTGTCCAACGCAGATGCGGTTATTTTTCTTTTCGGCGGCGAGTTTAAAGGCATAAGACTTGCCTACAGTTATGATCTCACGGTATCCAAACTCACCGCCCGAAGCGGTGGAAGCCATGAAATTTCGCTCGGCTTCCGTCTGCCTTGCGCCAAACGGAGTTCGGTACGCAGGGAAATCATGCCGGTTCCCTGTCCTAAATTCTAGCCGGTTTCCGTTTTGTTTCCGAACGGGTTGCGGTGGCATTGATATTGTGAAGAAAAAAGCATATCTTTGCACTTGCTAAAAACTATAGTATCCATGTTGAAGCATTTTGTAAAAGCAATTCTTGCGGCCGGCTGTTTGGCCGGTATGGTTTCTTGCGGTACGCCTTCCGGTCAGTCCCAATCTACGGGATGGGGCGTGAATGATCCCAAGTGGGGCGGTTTCCAGCGTACCGAAAATTATAATCAACCGGTGCCCCTCCGCTTTGTATTCATACAAGGCGGGTTCTTCACGATGGGAAGGAATCAGGAAGATTTGAAATATCAACACCACAATAATCCGCACCCGGCAACGGTAAGTTCGTTCTATATGGACGAAGTGGAAACTTCCAATACCGACTACAACGAATATATCTATTGGTTGGAACGTGTATATGGTCAGGATTATCCGGAAGTGGTGGAACGCGCCCGTCCGGATGCCTTGGTATGGAATGTGATTTCCGGATACCGCGATCCCATGCAGGACTACTTTGAAAATCCGGCCTACAACAATTATCCCGTGGTGGGGGTTACCTGGGAACAGGCACGTGATTATTGCGACTGGCGCACCGACCGCGTGAACGAATACATTCTTGTACAGGCTAAGATCATCAAGCTTGATCTGGGGCAGACGGCCGACAACAACTTCAATACCGATGCCTATCTGGCCGGTCAGTACAACGGTATCATGAACAAGGGTCTGCAGGATATGAATCCCAATGCGAACGAAAAGACCCGTTCTGCGCAGATTAAAGACGGTATCCTGATAGAGAAACTGCGTCTTCCCACCGAAGTGGAATGGGAATATGCCGCTTTGGCCTTGATGGGCAACAGCAATCAGGAACGTGTGGCCGAAAGGCGTGTATATCCTTGGAACGGCAAACCTTTGCAGGTCCGTAATCCGCAAAGCCCGTATCGCGGCACCATGATGGCCAACTTTGCCAGAGGCAAGGGCGATTATATGGGAACGGCCGGCGCCCTCAATGACGGTGCCGACTACACGGCTGAGGTCTATTCGTATGTACCCAACGACTTCGGTCTTTACAATATGGCCGGTAACGTGGCAGAATGGTGTTTGGACGTGTATCGTCCGCTCACGGGCGAGGATGCCGATGAACTCAATCCTTTCCGTGGCAACATTTATACCACCAAAGTGCGTGACGAAGATGGCCTGATAGCTGAAAAAGACAGTCTGGGCCGTATCACTTACCGTCAGTTTACCGATGAAGAACTGGCCAACCGTGAAAATTTCCAGCGTTCCGATAACCGCAACTATCTCGATGGCGATTATGCTTCGGCCATTGTAGATGATTGGTTGGCGAAGGAGGAAGAGGACGAAGACGGGGAAAGCGAAAGCGGCAGTGTGTCAAAAACTTCTACATCGCTTTTGTACGAATACGGCACCAGTTCGTTGATTTCCGACAAGAGCCGTGTTATCAAAGGCGGTTCCTGGAAAGACAGGGCCTATTATCTTTCTCCGGCCACCCGCCGTTACATGGATCAGGACAAGAGCGCTTCATGGGTAGGATTTCGTTGCGCCATGTCGAGGGTCGGTGCGGCTAATGGCGGATCGATCAACGTTAAACGCTAAGCACATTTTTGATATCACCGTGGGGCACGGTACGGAAAGGGTTGTATGATTTCGGTTATGCAACCCTTTTTTGTATAGATAGACATAGAGATTGAGCGATATGCGACGGGCAGGCACTATATCCCGGACGGTGGAACTTCTGGCGCCGGCGGCCGATCTGTCGGTGGCCTGCGCGGCCATTGACGCGGGGGCGGATGCCGTGTATATGGGTGGACCCGCTTTCGGGGCGCGTTCCCGGGCGGGAAACAGCATGGCGGAAGTGGAACAGGCGGTGAAATATGCCCATCGTTATGCGGCCAAATGTTTTTTGACCCTCAACACGCTTGTTTACGAACACGAAATGGAACAGGCATTGCGCCTTGTCCGCCAAGCCTATGAAATGGGTGTGGACGCGCTTATCGTGCAGGATATGGGTTTGCTTGAAGCCGATTTTCCACCCATTGAACTCCATGCCAGTACCCAATGTCATATCACCACGCCCGAAAAGGCGCGTTTTCTCGAAAAGGTGGGCTTTAAACGCTTGATATTGGGGCGGGAATTATCTATAGAGGAGATAAGGCGAATCGTCGTTTCGGTAAAAATTCCTGTTGAAACCTTTATACACGGTGCGTTGTGTGTGAGTTACAGCGGGCGATGTTATATGAGTTGTCATATGAACGGCAGGAGCGGCAATCGGGGAGAGTGCGCCCAGTCTTGCCGTTTGCCCTATAGGCTTGAGAACGCATCGGGAAAAGTGTTGCAGAAAGACCGCTATCTGCTTTCGATGAAGGATTTCAACGCCGATCCGTTACTGGAAGAACTTTTGGCTTCGGGCGTATCAAGCCTCAAGATAGAGGGACGCCTTAAGGACGCGCTTTATGTAAAGAATGTTACCGCTTACTACCGCCGCAGGATAGATGCCCTCTTGGAAGGACGTTCCGGCTGGTGTAAAAGTTCGCAGGGAAAGATTTATACCGACATGGCGCCCGATGTGGAGAAAACCTATCATCGGGAATACACCTCGTTCAACTTGTCAGGGGAACGCGCCGATTGGGCGGTGTTCGGCACGCCCAAAGCCACGGGTGAACGCATAGGGCGGATCAAGGCAGTGAAGGAATACACGACCGGCCGTTATTCGGGTCTGTGTCTGCAGATACAGGCCGATGACAGACGGACGTCTTTTGAAAGCGGCGATGGGCTTTGTTATTATGATACCGCGGGAATCTTGCGGGGCGGCAGCATAGAAAAGGTCGTTGGGCATGCCGGGGATTATCTTGTATATATGCAGGCACCTGAAAAGGATTCAGCGTTGCCGAATCCCGGCAGTGTCTTATACCGCAACCGCAATGCGGTTTTCGAAAAGACTTGGAGCGCGGCCCGGGTTTATCGGAAAATTCCGGTTTCGATAGAAGTGGATACCGATGCCTTGAAATTGCGTGCGATGAGCGCTTCGGATAAGGAGGGAACTTACCGGATAACCGAATGTGCGATTCCTGCCGGGCAGGTGCAGGATGCACGTAATGCAGAAATGGCTGATGCCATGCTGTTGCGGCAGGTGGAGAAACTGGGCGGTACGGCATATGAGGCTGACAGGCTTTTCTGTAAAGGCAAGCGTAAAATCTTCGTTCCGGCTTCGGTCTTGAATGAGTGTCGCCGTATTTTGGTGGCGAAGTTGGATGCGGAGCGGGAAGAATTTTTTCGTCCGAAGCCCGTTCCTTTGACGAAAAACGATGATTTTCCTTATCCCGCAAGGGAAGGGGAATGGTCGTATATCGAAAACGTAGCCAATTCCTATGCGGAGCGGTTCTATCGCAAACATGGGGTTGAATCGGTTCAAAAGGCGTTTGAATTGCTTTCTGCACAGGAACAGCACAAGAAGGGGCAGTTGTTGATGGTATGCAAGCATTGTATCCGCCATCAATTGGGGCAATGCCTGAAAAAAGGCAAGCCCGCGCCCGATTACGCCGCCGATTTGTATTTGTGTTATGGTAAAAATAAATTCGCGTTGCATTTCGATTGTGCGAATTGTCGCATGGAGGTGCGCAGTTGCGGGGAATAAAACAGATCAGGTTGATGAAAACGAGTAGAACAGGTGCGTGGACGGGCATTTTTTATCTGTGCGTTTTGGCTTTTTCGGCTTGCGCCCGTTATGGGGCGGCACCTACGGGAGGCCCTAAGGATGTGGCTCCGCCCGTTCTTGTCAGAGCCTTGCCCGCGGAAGGAAACGTAAATGTGGAAGCGAATGAGGATTCCCGGCAGATCGTGTTGGAGTTCGATGAATACGTGGTGTTGCAGAATACAGACAAAATCGTTGTCTCCCCTCCTCATTCCAAGGTTTCCTACCGTTCCAATTTAAAGAAAGTAACGGTGCTTGTCGAGGATACCTTGCGGCCGGACATCACTTACTCCATCAATTTCAAGAATGCCATCGGCGACCTGCACGAGAGTACGCCTCTGAGTAATTACACCTATTTCTTTTCCACCGGGTCAAGCATCGACAGCGGGCGCATATCGGGTATGTTGCTCGATGCCTTTACGCTTGAACCTGTAAAGGAGGCTTCGGTGATGTTTTATGCCCGGAAGCCGGAAACATATCCCGTAACCGACGGGCCCGACTATGTGGCCGTTACGGATACAGCCGGACTTTTTGTTGCCGAATACATGCGCAAAGGTTGTTATTATCTGATTGCAGGCAGCGATGAAAACAAGAATTATCAGGTGGAACCCACCGAAGAAAAAACAGCGTTTTCTTCAGATTGCTGGCAAACGGAAACTTATCGGGCGCCCTTGTTTTTTGCGAAGCGGCCGGGTATGAAGGAAAGCGACACCATGGCGCGGCGTGTTTTCGACTCGTTGCGGGAGGCCCGCAGTGTGGAGGAAAAGGCGGCCATCAAAGGTGCGGGTCATTGTCTGTATATGTATCAGGATAAGGAGCGGAATAGATTCCTGAAAGAAGCCAAATGGAACAAAAAAGGAGAGATAGAGATAGCGTGGCATTATGCAATTGAGGCCGATAGTCTGCAATTGATGTTTCTGCCCGCTTATCAGGATATGGAGATGTGGCGGCAATGGGAAGCGGCTCTGGCCGATACGGTTGCGGAGACTTCCGGCAGGAAACGGCAGCATCGTCTTAAGGAAGAGGATTTACCCGATATCCATTGGCCGGATTCCTTGCATTACGTATATATAGCGCAAGACAATCCGCTTGCGGGAAAGGTTTTTTTCAACGACCATCGTGTAACGGACTTGCGGTTGGTTTTTCATTACATGGGATTTTCCGATACCGCCGAATTGATGTTGTCCAAGGGCGCGATGTCTAAGGATGACACGGCGGCCTTGGGTTTTACCTCACGGCAACGCGTGCTTTTTTATACCGATAGTCTGGTGCTTGATTTTAATTTTCCACTTGAAAAGACCGATCTGCAGAAGGCTTTGTTGTGGCGCATCCGTATTGATGAGGATAACCGGCGGGATACCGTGCCGGAAGATGCCGCCGCGCTCCGTTTTGAGTTGGTAAGGCCCGACCGTATGGTGTTGCGTTATGGTTGGCAACAGGGATACACGTATCAGTTCATATTTCCGTCGGCTTGTTTTACCGATTGTTTCGGACGCGAAGCAGACACCACGATAGTGTCGGTGAATGTGGCTTTGTTGGACAGTTATGGACAGGTGTCTTTTAAAATAGGCAACCTTGAAGAGGGGGAATCTTATGTGCTGCAACTCTGCGATGCCGGCAATTATGTCATACAGTCTTGTCCTGTGGGGCAGAGCGGTGTGGCGGAGTTTAACTACGTGACGCCCGGTAATGTGCGTTTTGTGCTGATACGGGACCAAAACGGCAATGGCGTTTGGGATCAGGGCGATTACGAACAGGGCGTACAGCCCGAAAGACGTTGGATTTTTCCCAAGACCCTGCGGGTTGAGGCCGATTGGCGCATAGAGGAAACTTGGAATATCGCCGATTAAGAAATCATCAGGTTGCAACCCCGGATATCGCTGTCGTCGAATCTTCCCAATACTTCGAAACGTCCGTCGGAAAAAACTTTTCCTAGATCCTGGGTGGCAATGAAAGGACAGGTGTAGAGGTTTCCTAAGTCAAGCACGTTAATGCCGCCCGCAACGCCCTCTTTTTCGTTTTGCAACGGATCGTTGCTTTTCCGGATAAGGATTTTCATCCACGGCGGACATCCGAAACGGGCATCGGTACCGTTGGCGTAAGCCTGTGAAAAAAGTTCGCACATGCCGTATTCGGAATAGATGACGGGTACGGAAAAGGCTGTGCGGAGAATGTGATGCAATTCTTCTTTCACCATTTCTTTTCGACGGCCTTTCATGCCGCCGGTTTCCAGCACGATGGTATGTTCAAGTTTCATGGGATGTTTTTCGGCCAAGTCAAGCAGGGCGAAGCTTACCCCGAACAGCATGGTCTTTACGCCTCTTTTTTCCAAAGAACGCAGTTGCGTGGACAGTCTTTCGTGGTCGTAGAGGTAGAAATCACTTTCCGGATGCCGGCTACGGCTCAAAGCGATGAGTTTTTCCATCATGCGGATCAGTGACGAATGAGGCTGTTCTGAATAATTGGGCAACAAGGCCAGAAAAACGTAATCTTCGGGCTTGCCCCAAAAAAGTTCAAAAGCCTTTAAAAAACATTGCTCGTAAAGGGATGCATCCACGATATAGTGGCGGCTTTGCACGGCTCCTTGCGAAACCGTTCCCGAACTCATAAAGAAATCTTCGGCTTTGAAACCGTTCAGCAGAACAGTCTGCGTTTTGAAAAAATCGATGGGCAGGAAAGGAATCTGTGTGTAATTCCGTATGTCTTGCGGGGCGAGCGCGGGGTAAAGGTAGCGGACAAAACTGCCATAAACGGGATTGTTCTCAAAATGCAAGCGGAAAAGCGTCAGCGCCAAGCGATTGAAGTCGTCGTGTGAACGCAGGGAGAAAATTTTGGGAATCAACGATGCTACCGCTTCCTTCGTCAACATTTTTTATAACTTTACAAAGTTGCTACAACTTGAGAATGAGTTTTGCAAAAAATTGTCCTACAAGTTTTTAACAAACAAATAACTTGAAGACCATACCAAAAGTACGAATTTTGCCGGTAATCCTCATCGGGGTTCTTCTCGGAAGTTGTGTCAGACCGGAGGAGTTCCCGATAGAGCCATATCTTGAATTTCGGCAGAATCACTTTTCCTATGAAACGGGCGTGGGGGGAGACACGGTGGAAAAACTGGCGGTTGAGTTTTATTTTCAAGATGGAGACGGCGACATAGGGCGTAAAACGGAAGAGGAAGTTGCGCCGTATGTGGGCGAATACTTCCATAACCTGCATTTCAATTTGTTTGAGGTTCTTTCCGACAGCAGTCTGGCACCGGTGTATATGCGCGACAGTGTGGGCGTGGAATACCCCGTTGTCTACAATTACCATCTGCATTACATAGAACCGGTAAATGCAGACGGCACGCTCAAAGGCACCATTACATGGAAGGTGGATGACTTTCCGAGCACGGCTTTTTTTATGCGGGGGAAAACGGTACGCTATGGTGTTTACCTTTACGACAGGGCCCTGCATAAAAGCAATGTGATTTATACAGACCCCATAATCTTGTAGCATGCGACGGACAACCATCAATCGGAGTACGGTTATCATCGTGATCTTCCTCACGGTGGGGTTTATCTACTGGATTCGTCTTTTTCAGTTGCAGATTATGGAGGAACGTTACACGGTGGATGCCCGAAGTAACGCCATACGGCATAAAGTGCAGTATCCGGGGCGAGGGTTGATTTACGACCGGAACGGTCAGATTCTGGTATATAACGAAGCCGTTTACGACCTGATGATCATTCCCGGTCAGGCCAAGGAGACCGATTGGGCTTTTCTGGCGCGACTGCTGGAAATTACCGAAGAGGGTGCCAAAGAACGTTATAAGAAGGCAAGGGCGTATTCTCGCCATGCCCATTCGGTATTTGAAAAACAGATTTCCAAAGAAACCTATGGCAAACTTCAGGAATACCTGTACCGGTTTCCGGGATTTTATGTGCAGAGCCGTACGCTTCGCCGTTATCCGCAGCCGATTGCGGCGCATGTGTTGGGAGATGTGGGGGAGGTGAGCGAGGGCGAGATCGCCCGCAATCCTTATTATCAGATGGGGGATTACATAGGCAAGAGCGGTTTGGAAAAATATTACGAGGAGCAGTTGCGGGGAACGAAAGGAGTGAAGGTGGTGATGGTGGATGTATTGAACCGCGAAAAGGGCAGTTACAAGGATGGCATGTTCGATACGGCGGCCGTGTCCGGCCAGGAATTGTATTCTACTTTAGATGCTTCCTTGCAGGCTTATGCCGAAGAACTCATGTACGGCAAGAGGGGCAGTATCGTGGCCATTGAGCCTTCCACGGGAGAAGTGCTGGCTTTGGTGTCGGCACCTACCTATGACCCGAACCTTTTAATCGGACGAATCCGAAGCCACAACTACGGCGTGTTGCTCAACGACCCGCAAAAACCATTGTTCAATCGGGCATTGATGGCCTATTACCCACCGGGTTCCATCTTCAAGCTTCCGCAGGCGCTTATCGGGATGCAGGAAAAAGTGATCACGCCTTATTCGGGTTTTTCCTGCGATAAGAGTCTGGTGGGGTGTCATGGTCATCCCGATGCGCTCAGCGTGGCCGAAGGGGTGAAAATGTCGTGCAATCCTTACTTCTATCAGGTGTTCCGGCGTATCATCATGCGTGGAAAAGACAACAACCGCTTTGCCGACAGCCGTTTGGGTCTGCAACGTTGGGATACGTTGATCCGTACGTTCGGTTTCGGACAACGCTTGAATATAGACCTTTCCGATGCCAAGGCGGGTTTTATTCCCGATGTGGCTTATTACGACCGTTACTATGGCAAAAATCAATGGGCGTTCAGCACCATTTTCTCGGTAAGTATCGGGCAGGGTGAAATAGGTCTTATTCCACTTCAGATGGCGAATCTGGCGGCCATTATGGCCAATCGTGGCTATTATTACACACCGCATCTGGTGCGTGCCGTCGGCAACGGTAAAAATCCCTTGCTGGATACTGTGGCGCATTATGTGGCGATAGACCGCAAATATTTTGATCCGGTGGTGGAAGGCATGTACGGAGCGGTGCATCTGGCCGGAGGTACGGCACGCAGAGCCAAGATAGACAGCATTGTGGTTTGTGGTAAAACCGGCACTTCTCAAAATCCGCATGGCAAGGACCACGCCGTGTTTATCGGGTTCGCGCCGCGCGAAAATCCACGGATCGCCATTTCTGTCTTTCTTGAAAACAGCGGTTTCGGTGGTACATGGGCAGCGCCTACGGCCAGTCTGCTGATAGAAAAATATCTTACAGGCAAGGTTTCGCGCAAATGGTTGGAAGACCAGGTAAAGGAATTTACCGTTTATGAGCCCGCCGGCAAACCAAGCATACACTAAGCCATGAATGTCGAAAGAAATACATTCAAGAATATAGACAAGCCGTTGTTGCTGATTTACCTATTGTTGGTGGCGGCTGGCTGGTTCAACATCTATTCGGTGGTCTATGATCCCGAAACGGCTTCCGGTTTTTCGTTTGCCACCCGTTACGGCAAACAGATGCTCTTTATCGGGCTGGCCTTTCTTATCGGTGCGGCGGTGTTGTTGGTTGACCTACGGGTCTTTTCACAGTTCGCCTACCTCTATTACGGCATTGCCGTTGCCTTGCTGTGTGCGGTGTTGGTGCTGGGAACCGAGATATCGGGAGCCAAGTCGTGGATAAAAATCGGTTCATTTTCCCTACAGCCCTCTGAATTCGCCAAGATAGCCACCTGTCTGGCATTCGCCAAATACGTGTCGCAACCGGCCATGGATATGAAACGGGTCCGAAACCAGATAGCCGCTTCCCTTTGGTTTCTGTTGCCGATGGGGCTGATTCTCCTGCAACCGGATGCAGGTTCGGCTTTGGTATTCATATCTTTCGTTTTGGTGCTTTATCGGGAAGGCATGTCGGGAAAAGTGTTGCTGGCCGGAATGGTGGCGGTGATACTCTTTGTGGCCGCCTTGCTGATAAACCGATATGTGCTTGTCGGTATCATCGCCGTGGGGGTGTTGCTGCTTTTGTTTCTCAACAAACGGACTTTCAAGAATATCAGTTTGGCTGTATTGCTCTTTGCTGTCTGCTCGTTTTATTCTTTGGGCGTGGAGTACGCGTTCAACAAACTCAGCGCCCACCAGCAGACCCGTATCAACGTGTTGTTAGGCAAGGAATCTGATATAAAGGGTGCGGGTTACAATGTGAACCAATCTAAAATCGCCATCGGTAGCGGCGGCTTTCTCGGCAAAGGTTATCTGCAGGGTACGCAGACAAAGTTCAATTTCGTACCTGAACAAAGCACCGACTTTATTTTCTGTACGCTGGGTGAGGAGTGGGGATGGGTGGGATGTACCGTTTTTCTTGCTCTTTATATGGTGTTGCTGTTGCGCATTATAAAAATGGCGGAACGGCAGCGGAATGCCTATGCCCGTGTATATGGATATGGGGTGGCCTGTATTTTCTTTATGCATCTTTTCGTCAATGTAGGTATGACCATTGGCCTTTTGCCTGTTATCGGAATCCCGCTTCCGTTTTTCAGTTACGGTGGCTCCTCGCTTTGGGCGTTTACCTTGTTGCTTTTCATTTTTGTAAAGATGGATACCCGTCGGTATGCGGGTTAAAGTCGTAAAATCCTTATATTTGCAGTTTAACGATGCTTATGCGTCAATTCCTTTTGCATTCAAATTTAACATACAAGTCCTATGAAAAAACTCTTTTTTTGCATTGGCGTGAGTGCGCTTGTGCTCAGTTCATGCTGTAACAAGAACAGTTGCAAGGTAGAAAACGAGG
>CAZPBB010000012.1:0-26001 GCA_964584745.1 uncultured Bacteroidaceae bacterium | reverse complement strand
TCGGTTCTTTTCCGTATAATATACGCTTGAACTCATCAAGCGACAACTGCCCGTGGAGATCCATTACTTTGTGCTTTTTCCTCCTTCTTAACACAAAAGTATGGAAAATTGTTGTAATATTATAGAAGTCGAAAAGATATCAACATATTGTATTATGAAAATAATAAAAATTCCCTAAATGAATGTATCTTTTTGTCTATCTTTTCATCCTGCCGTTTTCCTCCTTCATTTCCTTCAATTTATCCGCCGACTGACGTAAGATTTTCTCCATGCGGTCGGGACGCGCCATATAATAGTGCATCAAAGCTTCATATTGCTGGTAGTTTATACCATATTTCTTGAAGACAGGTACATATAAGTCAAGCGAGCGGTCAATCATAACACGGTTGACCTCAACGGATTTTTTTTCTCTCGTTTCATAAAGATGCGATTCTATCAGACGGATTTCGGTAAGCAGATCGCACATTTCAGTTTCATTTAGAAAAGGTTGAGGTTTGTTACCCTTGCAGGCTGTCAACATTACGGCCACGAGTACCACGCACACGCCTGCCCAAACCATTCTTATCTTGTTACGTAACATTCCTTTATTGTTTTGAACGGCGAAGATAACAAAATTTGCCGTTTCCCTCTTTTATACTACCTTTGCATTGCTTCTGGCCATAAACCGAGGCTTGGGGGTGGAAGGATTTGGCTGCTTGCTACCACGTTAAAAAAAGCTAAAATGCACGTCCGGCGCAATCCACAGTTTCGTGCCCGCCGACGCCGTATCTTATCTTTTTTCAACTTTCCGAGTCTTTCTTTTCCATCGCTTTTCCGCACGGGCGGATATTTATATTTAACATTTAAACTCTTACACTATGTCGTATCTATTTACTTCCGAATCTGTTTCGGCAGGCCATCCCGACAAAGTGGCCGACATGATTTCCGATTCCTTGCTCGATGAGTTCCTGCGTCAGGATCCGCTTTCCAAGGTAGCATGTGAGACACTCGTAACCACTGGATTAGTGATTTGCGCCGGTGAAGTGAAAACCGAGGGATATGTAGATATCCAGCAGACGGCACGCGAAACGATTAAGGAAATAGGCTATACAAAAGGTGAATACCGCTTTGAAGGCGATTCTTGCGGTGTGATTTCCACGATTCACAGCCAATCGCCTGATATAAACCAAGGCGTGGAACGCAAAAAGGATGAGGAACAAGGTGCAGGCGATCAAGGCATGATGTTCGGTTACGCCTGCCGCGACACGGAGGAATTCATGCCGTTGCCCATTTATCTGGCGCATGCACTGCTTAAGGAATTAGACACTATCCGGCATGAAGGGAAAAAAATGAAATACCTCCGTCCTGATGCCAAAAGTCAGGTAACCATCCGATACAGCGATGATGGAAAACCCGAAAACATCGACACGCTGGTGGTTTCGTGCCAACACGATGATTTCGCGCCTGAAAAGGAAATGCTGGCCAAAATCACCGGTGATATTCAAAACATCGCCATTCCGGCCATGCTGAAGAAAATGCCCCAAAACATCAGGGATTTATTTGCGAAGAAATACAAACTCTTCGTAAACCCTACCGGAAAGTTCGTTATCGGCGGTCCCCACGGCGACACAGGATTAACAGGAAGAAAAATTATCGTAGATACCTATGGAGGCAAATCGGCGCACGGCGGCGGCGCATTCTCAGGCAAGGATTCCTCGAAGGTTGACCGCTCGGCGGCTTATGCCATGCGCCATATCGCAAAAAACCTTGTGGCGGCAGGTATTTGCGATGAAGCCATGGTACAGGTGGCCTACGCCATCGGTGTCGCGCAACCGGTAGGGCTTTACGTAAACACTTTCGGAACTTCGCACGTAAAGATGAACGACGGACAGATCGCCGATATCTTGCGCCGAAACATCGACTTACGCCCCTTCGCCATCGTGCAGCGTTTCGGATTGCGCAATCCTATTTTCAAACCCACCGCCAGTTACGGTCATTTCGGTCGTAAACCCTATACAGAAGAGGTGGAAGTGTTTTACCGCGACAAAGACACCAGAATAAAGAAATCAGGCAAACAAGAAAGGTTTTTCAAAACCGTTACTTTCTTCGGCTGGGAGAAAACCGACCTTGTTCCTCTCTTTAAAAAACTCTTCTTAAGCCAAAAGCAAGGATGAACTATCACCTCTACAATGCCCTTGTGGTAAATGAGGGAAAATGTTTCAAAGGCGGACTCCGCCTTAAAGACGGATTCATCGAATCGGTTTTCGAAGAAGATGAGAGAACCCCCGATGCGGGAATACAATGTCCGGCCGGTTACCAGAAAATAGACCTGCAAGGTGCCTGCATCATGCCCGGCGTTATCGACAGCCATGTGCATTTCCGCCAACCCGGACTTACCCATAAAGGCGATTTCGCTTCCGAATCGGCCGCCGCACTTAGAGGAGGTGTAACCTCCTTTATGGATATGCCCAATACACAACCGCAAACGCTAAGCCAAAGCCTGTTGGCCGGGAAATACGGAGCGGCGGCCCAAACGAGCCTTATAAACTACTCGTTCTATATGGGTTGCAGCGAAGACAATCTGAAAGAAGTACTTGCCACCGACCCACATTCGGTATGTGGCATCAAACTTTTTTTGGGTTCTTCCACAGGCAACATGCTGGTGCGTGATCCCGAATATCTGAAAACCCTTTTCAAACACGCACCCGCGCTGATAGCCGTTCATTGCGAAGATGAAGCGATAATAAGCCGGAACATAGCGGATTTCAAGGCGAAATACGGAGAAAACGCGCCCTTTTCGGTTCATCCGATGATTCGGACAGAAGAAGCCTGCTACCGTTCTTCCTCCCGGGCCGTTGAAATGGCGGAAAAACATGACGCCCGTCTGCATATCCTCCACCTCTCCACCGCCCGGGAATTGGATTTGCTGAACCATAAAAACGTTTCAGGCGAAATCTGCACCAATTACCTTTGGTTCAGCCAAGAAGACTATGAAATTCAAACATGGCGGATAAAATGCAATCCGGCTGTGAAAACGGTACATGACCGCCAAGCGTTGCGGGATGCCGTAAAGCAAGGCCATATCACAGTATCTACCGACCACGCCCCCCATACGAGGGAGGAAAAACAGAAAACCTATTTCGCCTGTCCTTCGGGTACGCCCGGTGTACAACACAGTCTGCCCATGATGCTTGAGTTGGTTCATCAGAAAATCTTTACCCTTCCGCAAGTGGTCAATGCCATGAGCCATCGGCAAGCGCAGGTTTTCGGCATCGAAAAAAGAGGATTCCTGCGCCCCGGTTACGCCGCCGACATTGCGGTCGTGGACCCGGAAGCGGAATGGACGGTAAATAAGGAAAACATCGCTTATAAATGTGCATGGTCGCCGCTCGAAGGCCAAAATTTACACGGCAATGTATTGATGACCTTTGTGAACGGTAACCTCGTGTATAAGAACAACCAAATTTTGCTGCCCGAATACAGGGGAGAGCGGTTACGATTCATTTAAACCTTCTTTTCAACTACATTTTCCCCATATAAAAACGCCGTGCGGTAGAAATCGCACGGCGTTTTTTTACCTCCGAAGAAGCCACCACATTGCGTTTTATGGCAAGAACACTGTCAATATGCATGGTAAATCCTTCCGGGTTCGGAAAACGCAACATCTGAATAAAAAACCATAATCTCAAAAATCTTGATTATCTTCGCTCTCCGCCACCACCTCGTGGTCCCTTTTTCAACACCCATGACAATGCACAGAGCCGGTTTTGTTAGTATCATAGGCAATCCCAACGCGGGTAAATCCACATTGATGAATGCCTTTTTGGAAGAAGAACTCTCCATCACTTCACCCAAAGCGCAGACCACGCGCGAAAAAGTGTTGGGTATTCTTAACGGAGAAGACTATCAGATTGTTTTTTCCGATACTCCGGGCATTCTCAACCCTCATTACAGACTACAGGAAAGCATGCTTAAAAGCATCGAAAACAGTTTGGAGGACGCCGATTTGTTTATCCTGATCACCGATGTGGGCGAAGATTTCAAGAATCCGGAAATCATCGCGCGGATTCAGCAAACCCAGTTGCCCATCCTGCTTTTGATCAACAAAATCGATACGGTCACCCAGGAAATCGCAATGCAGAAGATAGCCTACTGGCAGGAAAAGATTCCCGAAGCCGAAGTGATTCCCGTTTCGGCCCTGCACAAGTTCCAGACCCGCAAAGTACTCGATTCCATTCTGCAACATCTGCCGGAAAATCCGCCCTATTATCCCAAAGATGAACTTTCCGACCGCAATCTTCGCTTCTTTGCCGCCGAAACCGTCCGCAAGCATATCATGTTGCTCTACCAGCAGGAAATACCTTATTCGGTGCAGGTGGAAATAGAATCCTATAAAGAAATGGCCAATCTGGACCGCATCGAAGCTGTGATTTATGTAGAAAAGGAGAGCCAGAAGGGTATCCTCATCGGCAAAGGCGGCACAGCATTGAAACGGGTGGGAACCGGCGCCCGCAAGGAATTTGAACGCTTTTTAGGCAAGAAAATCTTTCTTGACCTGCGGGTAAAAGTGCTTAAAAACTGGCGGAACGATGACAAACTGTTGCAACGTTTCGGCTATGATCTGTCTAAAAAAAGTAACCGGCAGAATGATACTTCCGCCGAACTCACTTCGGAGACAGAAGCCGCCCTGCAAGCGGAAATAAACCGTTTTTCCACATCCGAGAGCGATAGCCAAGATTGAAAGCGAAGCCATGAACGCCAAAAAAATCATATTCCCCGCCATAGCCGCCCTCATTGCAGCCATCGCCGTTTTCTTGCTATGGCCGGGCAATTACTACGTGCACCGCGCCCTTCTTCACACCTATCCCAAGATAGACCAGTATCCGATTTTTGAAAACCGCGTGGTAAGGGCGGGCGATCCCTGTCCCCCAACTTACACACCCGGCGCGAACGGCAGAAAGATAGACACATGCTTTGAAAAAGATTTTGAAAAATACGGCACCGTGGCTTTTTTGGTACTCAAAAACGGAAAGATCCATGCCGAACAATACTGGGATAACTACGGGGCAACCTCGCACAGCAATTCCTTTTCGATGGCCAAAAGCATCGTTTCTCTTTTGACCGGTTGCGCCATTGCAGACGGCTACATCCAGAGCGTGGAACAACCGGTAAGTGATTTCCTGCCCGAATGGGACACCTTTGAAGGACAGCCGCTGCTGATCCGCCACCTGCTTACCATGAGCGCAGGCGTGAAATGGAATGAAAGTTCCTCTTCTCTTTTTTCCTCCACCACCGAAGCCTATTACGGCAGAGATCTCTGGAGCCTTGCCAAACATGAAGTTCTGACCGAAAAGCCGGGAATATATTTCAATTATCAAAGTGGCGTTACGCAGATTTTGGCCTTCCTGCTCAAGAAAGCCACCGGAAAAAACATCGCCGACTACGCTTCGGAAAAAATCTGGACACCGATTCAGGCCGAAGAAGACGCCCTCTGGAGCCTTGACCATAAAGACGGCATGGAGAAAGCCTATTGCTGCTTCAACAGCAATGCCCGTGATTTTGCACGCTTGGGGCAACTCGTGCTGCAAAACGGTTATTGGTTCAACGCAAAAACCGGAAAACGGATATCAGTGGTAGATTCAGCCTATGTGGCCCAAGCCGTTACACCTGCCCGTTATCTTACCGCCCGTCTACCCGATGGAACGGAAAGCCCTTGCACCATGTACGGTTATCAGTTCTGGATGCTCAACTACAAGGGACTTGACGTAAAATACTTTCGCGGAATCCTGGGACAATATATTCTGGTGGTTCCCGAACTGGATGCCGTTATCGTACGTCTCGGCCACAAACGTTCCAAGGAATACGACCCCGTTTACGACTACCCCATCGACATCAACCTTTGGTTAGAGGCAGGATTGACGCTGTTGGAAAGGTAACCTATGCGAAAAAAAACACGGTTTTGGGGATTATGTCTTTGTTTTTTCTTGAGTTTGGGAAACCTCAAGGCAACGCAGGTTCCATCCATTTACAAGCAATTCCGTATGCCTGTAAATTTTTGGCTTTATCCCGAGGCTGTTCCTGCCAATCTTCTAGACAGCGCTTTGGCGCATGAATTCATAGACACTCTGCCTGAACGATATCTTCGATATGCGCTCTACCGGCAACCTCTTTCCGGTTTCAATCTTTCGGACTTTTATGGCACGATATGGAAACTTGACAGTTTCGGTCTCAGAACGCTCTACCAACCGCAGCTCGAAAAGGTTTTTCGTAATCAGATTTACGATTCCCGATGGGGTGTCAATCCTTACGAAGCCTTTAGTCAGACACAAAACATGTTGAGTCTGAATCATATCCGCGACACATTTCTACTCCGCAAACGACGGGGAAAATATATCCGGCCCAAGGAAATCCGGCCTGTCATAAAAACCGGTACAGTTGAAGAGGCAAAGATTATCAAGCCGACCCGCAAACCGCTTATCAACCCCAAGGATTCCGTAAGGCGATGGAATTTCGATATAACAGCAGGTGTCAACATGGCGCAAATGGCACTCGTCAACTGGGCGGCAGGGGGCGAAAGTTCCGTATCGGGAAACGGACGATTTAAAATGAACATCGCTTACCGTAAAGGCGGACATAAATGGGAAAGCAAACTCCATACCGAATACGGACTTATCTACCGAAAAACAGACGGATTGAACAAAACCATCGATAATCTTCTCGTATCCACACGCTATGGTTATGCCATTCCCGGCGGACGTTTTTATTATACGGTATTTGCGGAATTTCAGACCCAATATGATCGAGGCTATGCCAACACGGGAGATAAAGAATACATCTCTGCATTCCTTTCTCCAGCCTACCTCAACCTTTCGGTGGGCATGGAATATAAGTTAGCCAAACTGCTTTCCGTTTATTTAGCACCTTTAAATAGCAGAAATACAATTGTAAATGATGATTTTCTGTCTAACAGAGGGGCATTCGGCGTAGATTCGGGAAAACATGTGAAATGGGAAATCGGACTGATGCTTACAACGGCGTTGGAATGGAGATTCCGCAAAAATATGGTGATCAAGACCGATGCCAGTTTCTTTACTCCCTACGACAAAAGTTTCGGCAATATCGTGGTGGATTGGAACGTAGGGTTAGACATGTATGTAACCAAACTGCTTAAAGCCACAATCAGTACTTCACTCAAATATGACGACAAAGTAAAAACCGTGGATGCAAACGGCAAAGAACATGGCCCCAAAGTACAGTTCCGGGAAATGGTTACCTTGGGTATCGGCTACACTTTCCGATACCGGTCCAAACAAATAGAATTATAATGTCTGGGGTTGCAGAATTGCATAAAGACCTGTATTTTCGTAGAGACAAAAACGCTTTGATTTATGGCTTTCATTCTATCCCCTTCACTTCTTTCGGCCGACTTCGCCAACCTGCAGCAGGCCGTGGAAACCCTTAACCAAACCGAAGCCGACTGGTTGCATATCGATGTGATGGACGGTATGTTCGTTCCCAACATCACCATCGGACAACCCGTGGTAAAGGCCATAAAGCGACACGCCAGGAAACCTTTGGACGTGCATCTGATGATTATGGACCCCGACCGCTACATCACCGCCTTCAAGGATGCCGGAGCGGATATCCTCACCGTGCACGAGGAAGCCTGCCGCCATTTGAACCGCAGTGTGTCGCAGATCAAGCAGGCGGGCATGAAGGCCGGGGTTTCCCTCAATCCGCACACACCTGTTTCTTCTCTCGAAAATATTGTGGAATACGCAGATTTAGTGCTTATCATGAGTGTGAATCCCGGATTCGGAGGACAAAAATTCATTGAGAATTCGTATCGGAAAATCGAAGAACTGAACCGTCTCAGGCAAAAATACAACCCCTCCCTGCTTATCGAAGTGGATGGCGGCGTGAGCCTTGAGAATACGCCGAAGCTTCTGGCGGCGGGAGCCGATGCCTTGGTGGCGGGCAACGCTATTTTCTCAGCCTCCGACATTACCCAACAAATCGCTTTGTTTAAGCAACTTGGCTAAACTTCGGTTTCATGAAACGATTTTTTTTCACGCTTTCTCAAAAACGGACTTATGCTATTGCCAACACCATAGGGTTCGTATCGCTATGGCTGTTTTTCCTTTTTGCCATGCCTTACGTACTCGCTTTTTGGGAAAAGAACCAGTTGTTCCGTTATACGACCGAATACTTCGGTTTTTTTGACCATGACCCACTCGGAGCGCTGTTTTACCTCAACTCGTTTTTCATACAGTTCAGTTACCACATCTGGCTGGGTGCAGCCGTGTACGCAGGGCTTTTTGGACTCGTGGCCTTTATGCTCAACCGAACACTTTTTTATGCCGGCCGAACGCGCGTATTGGCGCCCGGTTGGATGATGAGCGGTTTACTTCTGCCCACGGCCGCATTTTACGGCCTGCTGTGGGTGTTGATTCTTTTACTGATACTGGCGGGAACATGGCTGTGGTTGCCGAAAAAAAAGCCAGCGGCACGTTATATCTGTCAAGCTGTGGTAACGGCGGCACTGGTGTGGATGATACGGGAATACACACTGTTTGCCTGCCTGTTTTATATCGGTATCGACATGCTGGCGATCCACAGGCAAGGCAAGAAAATACGGCATTATACCTTCTGGCCTTGTTGGATAGGGGCATTAATCTGTCTGTGTGTGGGTTGGAAGATATGGCTGCCTTACGAATTTGTCAATTTCCATACGCTCTTTATTCTGAATTATGCGCCCGCCAAAACAATGCTTCCTCCTTTCGCTTATTTTCATGCTACCGTACCGACACTTGTCTGCTTGGGCCTAAGCCTTGTGCTGTTCTGTGGCGCCGGTTTCTACGCCGCACTGTTCTCTCTTCCGAATAGAGAAAGATATTCTACCCTTTTAAATTTCGGTGCAAGCCTTGTTTTGTTGACCACAGGTGCCGGAATTTGTTTCGGTCAATCAAGACCTATGCGTGAATTTCAAAAAGTGGACACCCTTTGCCGGGAATACCGTTGGGAAGAAGCCTTGAAACAACTCAACCGACAATGGGACAGAAACCCCGATATGTCCGGTTCCTCTCACGCAAAAAGTCTTTTCAGCGCTCAAACCAAAATTGCGCTCCTGGCCACCCGAAAAGCCACAGACCAATTATTCACCTATCCGCAACCTGCTTTCCCGATGCTGTTTCCGATAGATATAGGCAACCGCGGGGAATCTTTTGCCATTTCTCCCTACTATCTCTACACGGGCAGTTTCAGCAAAATGCTTCACCTCCATTACGATTTTGTTACCATCCACTGCATCGGCCCCAACACCCTAAGGGGAATCATCCTTGCCAGCCTTATCATGGACGACACGATACCAGCCGCGAAAATGGTGCATCTTTTAGAAAAGACGCTGTTTTACCGTCAGGAAGCGGCACTTTACCGGGATGTTGACCGCCGCAACGCGATTCCTGCCGTAGTGAGGGGAAAAACCATGCTTCCCTCCAAAAACTATGCGGTAATGACCTACAAACCGGATGAAAACGCCATCAGCCAACACCAAAATGAGCCTGAGAATCCGTTTTTCTACGAACACTACCTCTGTGTGAGATTGTTGCGGAAACAGCATCGGTTTATTCCGGACGAACTTCCCACCATCCGGAAATTTTACCAAAAAGGGGCTTACTCAATGCTTCCCCGACATATTCAGGAAGCTTTATTGGCCAATTTCGATTACGTTCCCCTGCGCTTGGCCTATCCCGATCACATCGAAGGCATTGAGCCGGAAACATGGCGTGATTACTGGCAATTTATCGCCGACAATCAAAGTTATCTATCCCGAAACATCAGTTTCAGACAACTGCAGAAAAAATGGGGACACACGTATTGGTTTTACGACAACTATCTAACTTTGATTGAATGGGGAGACAACAGCCCCATGCCCATTAGCTGAAAGACATGAAAAGGAATCTTTTTCTCATTATCCTCTTTCTCGGTGTTGTAACGGCCTGCGGCCCCAGCCCGAAGGAATGGCACCAGATACAATTGTTGGCAGGCCAGGACGCGCTACTGTGGCCGGACTATACCGATATAACGGTGCCGGTCAACATCGCGCCGCTGAATTGCTATATCGTTCCTCCTCACCGAAGCTATACCTTGAAAGCATACGGCGTTTCTTCCGACACACTGCAAATGAAAGGCCGCTATCGGATACGGTTCAACGAACAGGATTGGCACCGGTTTCTGCAACGGAATGAAGGGGAACGCATTATTGTAGAGTTACAGCTCAAGGGAAAAGACACCTGTACCGATTATCGTTTTTTCATAGATGTACGCGACAGTATCGATCCTTTTATGGTTTGTCGTTTGATAGAACCCAGTTACCAGATTTCATTTTGGTTACAAACCATTGAAACTGATCTGCGTCATGGAACAAAACGTTCTCTTTTCGACAACCGCTTGCAAAAAGTTGGTTGCGAGAATTGCCATACTTTTGCCCAAGGCGATGGCAACTACTTGGTCTATCACGTGCGTTTCAGCCATACGGGAACCTTTATCGTGCGGCACGACACGGTGCGCCGCGTCAACCTGAAATCGCCCCGTTTTCCGCAAGGAGGCGTTTATCCGGCTTGGCATCCCAACAAGAAACTGATTGCATTCGGAACTGCTTCGGCCTATCCCGTTGTGCATTCCAAAGACATTGTACGGAGAACAGAAGTATTTGATTCTGTTGGAGATATTATTGTTTATGATATCGACCGCAATATAATTTTTACCGACAGGCGCATCAGCGGAGCCGAAGTGGAAGAAACCTTTCCATGGTGGAGTCCGGACGGAAAGTATCTTTACCTCTGCCAATCCCCCAACCCGCCCCGCGACAGTCTGGAGGATGACGTAGATTATGCCAAAAAGATAAAATACAACCTGATCCGGATTGCCTTTGATGAAGCCACACAGGTGTTCGGGCGTATCGATACCTTGGTAGATGCCGCCGTAACCCATCAAACCGTATCGTTTCCCCGCATCAGCCCCGACAACCGTTTTTTGGTGTTCTGTCTGAGCGACCACGGCACCTTTCCTATCCGGCATCCGGAAAGCGATCTCTACATGATTGATGTGCAAAATCCCCTGCAAACCGCAGATTCGGATTGGATGCCTGCCTCCAAGTATTATGTAATGAAAAAAATGGAAAACATAAACAGCGAATTTACAGAAAGTTATCACACTTGGAGCAGTAATGGGAAATGGCTCATGTTCAGCAGCAAGCGCGAAGACAATCTATATTCCCGCCCTTATTTCACCTATATCGACAGCACAGGAACAAGTGCCAAGCCTTTTATGTTGCCACAGAAAGATCCGGCGTTTTATCTTACCTTTTTAAAATCGTTCAATGTGCCCGAACTGGCACGTACCCCATCGGTTATCAATGCCGCAGATGCAAAAGACTTTTCGTTGATGCCGGTAACGGAAGTGGATTCGATCATTATTCGGTAACAATCGTATCCGCCGGATAAAGGTTTTTCTTAAGCCGAGCGCAGAGGCTAAGTTTACTTGGACTATGCCGAGGCGAGAATTGAGCGTAGCGAAATCATGGCTTCCGTTTCTTATAAACAACCGGACCACTGGCAGCGGAAGCGAAACCTCCTTGTTGTCCCGAAGAAAGTTCCATCATCTCGCCTCCCCCCGATTCAACGGTGCCTTTTTGTAAATCCACCAACCATACCCCATTGAGTTTACGTAAGGGCAATGTCCTTTCCACCCGATTTACCAAATACGTATAGGTTGCCTTGGCATCGTTCTGTTCATCCATTTCTACCCCTTTAAAAACAATATCGGGAATTTCTTCTTTCGCATATGGATTCAATGAAATCAATTCCTCCTGTTCATGGATGGCGGCATGGGAGAGATCGGTACTTAAGCTCAATGCTTTTTTAAAATCCAATTCAAGGTAATAGGCTTGCAGGAAATCTTTTGCCGCACGCTCTGCCTTGCGGGCACTTCCCCCGCAACCTGTCAACAACAAAACAACCGCCATACCCGGCAATAATCCTTTCATAAGATTTATCTTTCTCATCTTCCTTCTGTTTTATTAGCAAAGATACCATTATTTCAACATTTCCGTATGGAAACTGATGTTCCTTTTCAAGGCATGCTTTTCCCGCTATGGCAGAACGCCAAACAAGTTTGGATTCTGCACATGACTTAAACAAAATGGTGTGGCATTTTGTAACGAATCTTATTTATCATAAAAAATTAACTTTGCAAAACAAAACCATCAAAAAATTTCGGTAAGAAAATCTTCCGAGATAAAATAAAAATGATTCGTTTACAGTGATTTTTGGAACACTCTCAAAATACATCGCACAACCGATCCTCTTAGTGGCCGTTTTCATATGCTTTCTTCTCCCCGCCTGCCGGCCGCAATTCCCTGCCGAAACGGAAAAAATTTCGGCATCCGCCCCGATTTTCCCCCGCTATGAATCCGGCATCGCCATTCCGCACAACATCGCCCCGCTCAATTTCGTTTTGCCCGATTCCGTTATAGAGGCCTTTGTAGAGGTTTCTTCTTCCGTAACCTCACGGGTTTTCCATATCAAGCGTTCCTTTCGGTTCCCTCAAAAAATATGGAGAAAACTGCTTTATCAAGCCGCACAGGGTACGCCCGACTCTTTGGTGATCCGCATCGCCGCGCGGAGCAACCACACCGCTTTCCGGCTGTATCCGCCCCTTGTATGGCAGCTTCGTCCGGAATCCATCGACCCCTATCTGACCTACCGGCTGGTGCAACCTATCGATGGCGTCTATCAAAATCTTCGTCTGCAGGAGCGTTGTTTGGAAAATTTCAAAGTAAAGGTATTGATTTCCAATTCGCTTATGGGAAACAATTGTTTCAATTGCCATACCTACCATAACGGCGATGCCTGCAAAATGACCATCCATTTACGTAAACCCTCGGAAGGTACGCTGTTTTTCAACGGGGATTACGCTTCAAAAATCAGGGTACCGACCACATGGCCACAAGATATACCCGATTCTCTGCAAATGCCTTTGAACTTGGTTTATCCAGCTTGGCATCCGCAAGAAAAATACATTGCATTTTCCACAAATATATTAGGCATAGGAAGTTATGCAAAACACCGACGGTTCATCAATCTTTTGGACAGTGCCAGCAACATTGTTCTTTATGATACCGAAAATAATCGTCTATTGCTAAATAAAGCACTTTGGACAAACGATTATGAAGAAACCTGGCCCGCTTGGAGTTCCGATGGGAAATGGCTTTATTTCTGTCGCACGGAAAAAGTAAGAAAAGATACCGTGAACCGTTACCGCAACTGGTCGGAACGGGTACGCCACATCCATTTTGATCTTTGTCGGATAGCATTTGATACCGAAAAAGGAATATTCGCCGATACGGTGCAGGTCGTTTTGAAAGCGTATGCGGGCAACAGTTATGCCATGCCCCGCATTCATCCCGATGGAAAAAAGATCTTGCTATGCCGTGCTTTATTCAATTCCGTTCCCTATCAGGCTGAAGGCGATTTACTGCTACTTGATGCGACAGATTTCTCCCACATAGAAACCAACGGAAACGCGGCGGAAATCCTCAATTCTGAAGAAGCCGAAAGCTGGCATGAATGGAGCGGCAACGGACATTGGGTGGTTTTCAGCAGCAAGCGCATAGATGGGCATTATGCTTTTCCTTTCATTGCCTATTTCGATGGAGAGAATTTCTCGAAACCTTTTTTGCTACCGCAAAAAGACGGGGCATATTATCAAACCGCTTTACGTTCGTTCAACCTACCCACCTTTACCCGAACCCCCTCGCCGATTACCCCACGCAAAGCGGCGAAAGCCCGTCAGATGCCGGCCAAACCCATGGAAACAGTATATAAATAGCCTGTTTCCCCATAAAAACCTAAATTTGCAAAACAAGATGGTTCTACATGTTTTGCAGAAACAACAGATTATTCGGCTTCCTTTTCTTTGCAGTCGCCATCTTTATTGTGGTTTGGGGAAGTTATGCCTTTGCCGAACATTTCTATGCCTTGGAAAGAGCTTCCTTTTTCAGTCTCAACACGGATTTTCTAAGCGGTTTTTGGCCTTGGAATCCCCGTCCCGATATATTTCCGGGGGAAACACATACACCCGGTCTTGCACGACTCACAGCCTCTTTCACCTTCCAGTTTTTTAAAGCAGGAGTTGCCACACAGATTGCCGTAATCCTTACAGGTTTGGGGTTTTCCGTTGCCTTTTCCCTCTCGCTTAAAAGAATCTGGAAAAGCCGATTCACCCTCTATACCGCACCGGTTTGGGCGATGGCTTACCTATTCTTTACTATCAGTCCTAAATTTCCGGAACACTTTGTTTATGCGCTCCTTTGGGCCAGCCTTTTCTTTTTGTGCATAAGCCGCATCCCAAAACCGCTTCCAAGTCTTGTTGTAGCCGGACTCACCGGATGCTGTGCCGTATGGTTTATCGGTTTTGTGGCCACAGCGGTATTCTGGATGTTCTATTCGATATTTTTTTTCCTGCATCACCACACCCGTCTTGCCGATAGCCTTCTCTACGGATTTTTCACACTCGGTATCGCACTTCAACCTTTAGCCATCGGGCATGTTCATGCAATAAAAGCCAATCAGATATACCGATCCGATTTTGAAAAAAAATGGTATCAAGCCGGTTTCTCCACACAATGGAGTCTATATAACCGAGTAAAGAAAACCGAACGGTTGGTAATGGAAACCCGCTATCAGGAAGCCCTCGAGACCGCCAATCCGTATTGGTTTGCCCATCCATGTCCAGTAGAAGACCTTGTAACGGGGAGAAACACGCTTTACCCGAAGTTGTCGGCAACGCAGATAACATTGAGACAATGGTTGGCGGCCTATACCAAACTGGCCCTCATAGGTTCACATCGGCTCAACGAAGATTTTTTCAACTACTACCGCGTTCCTGAAATCTACAACGACTTTTCTGATGAAGGCATTCCCTATTTCAGCAACATCAAAGTACTTTTCAACCGTTTGATGGGAAATTCAACAGGCGTTTACAGTCAGGCGATGAATCTGATGGAAATTTCCGGTCCGGATTATTTTTTATTGGACGAATCGATACAAGCGACTTTGGTATGCGAACAATACGGATTGGCCGACAAATACATCCGTTTGTTGGCCTCCACACTGTTTTATCACAAACAAGCAGTAATATACCGTAAGGCATCGGAAATTTTACAGCAATCCGTAACAATCGGCCATGCCGAACCGGAAGTTTTACAGACCGTAAAAAAAATAAAGGAACGGCGAAAATTAGGTTTGACCACGTGGATGAACGACACAGATGATGTTTATATGGATGCGGTGGCACTGTGGCGGCAAAACCCCGCTTCCTTGGAAAATCTGGAATATCTGTCATTGTTCGATTTACTCTACAAACGTCTGGACAGCGTGGTTTCCTACATCGGAACCTACATCGACCTAAGCGGACAGTCACCCCCTTACCGGTTGCCTGAAAACTGGCAAGAGGCGCTCTTTATCATGATGCAGGATATGCCCAACCGTATTCCCGCCTCGGTTTATCCGTTAATCGAACAGATGGATTGGGATGAAAAAGTACTCAAACAATGCCGGCTTTTTTACCAAGTCCGCGAACAATACGCAAAAGGAGGCATGACCCCGATAGAGATCACCAAACGGTTCGGACACACCTTCGCCTACAACTATTATTTCCGCCGTTTTATAGATATTTGGCCTCATTCACAGAAGACACCGCCGTTAGCGCACTAAACCCATGCATCATGAAATTTTTGAATAAGATCAAAGGGACCTTCTGGCTGGGTATCGTATCGGCTTTCCTGTCGCTTGTTTCCTGCCGGCCGCAATTCCCTGCCGAAACGGAAAAAATTTCGGCATCCGCCCCGATTTTCCCCCGCTATGAATCCGGCATCGCCATTCCGCACAACATCGCCCCGCTCAATTTCGTTTTGCCCGATTCCGTTATAGAGGCCTTTGTAGAGGTTTCTTCTTCCGTAACCTCACGGGTTTTCCATATCAAGCGTTCCTTTCGGTTCCCTCAAAAAATATGGAGAAAACTGCTTTATCAAGCCGCACAGGGTACGCCCGACTCTTTGGTGATCCGCATCGCCGCGCGGAGCAACCACACCGCTTTCCGGCTGTATCCGCCCCTTGTATGGCAGCTTCGTCCGGAATCCATCGACCCCTATCTGACCTACCGGCTGGTGCAACCTATCGATGGCGTCTTTACCGCCACCTCCCTCTACGAGCGGTGTCTGGAAAACTTCAAGACAACTTCTTTAATGGACAACGCGCTGATGGATAACAATTGTTTTAACTGCCATACCTATCATAACGGCAATGCGAAACGCATGATGATTCATCTGCGCAAACCCTCGGAAGGCACGTTGTTTTTAGAAGAAGACACCTTTACGAAAGTTTTTCCCGACCCAACCTGCCTCAAACAATTGCCCGATTCCCTTCAAATGCCGCTCAGTCTGGTTTATCCCTCCTGGCATCCCGACGGACAATATATCGCGTTTTCAACCAATCTGATGGGAACTGGCAGTTACGCGGCACACCGGCGGTTCATCAACTTATTGGACAGTGCGGCTAACATTGCGGTCTATGATATAAAAAACAACCGTATCCTATTGGATAAATCTCTCTGGACAAGTGATTATGAAGAAACCTGGCCTGCCTGGAGCCCGGATGGGAAATGGCTGTATTTTTGCCGTGTAGCCAAAATGGGGCAAGACACCGTCCAACGTTATCCTCATCCATCTGAACGCGTGCGGCATCTTTACTTTGATCTTTGCCGGATAGCCTTCATTGCCGAAAAAGCATGTTTTTCCGATAGCGTACAAACGCTTCTGCACGGACAATACGGAGCCTGCTATTCGGAACCCCGGGTTCATCCGGATGGTGAAAAAGTGTTGGTTTGCCGTGCCCTGTTCAGTTCCAGACCGGATCATTCTTTTTCTGACTTGGTTTTGCTTGACACCGCGGATTTTTCAATAGGAAAAACTATCGGGAATCCGGCGGAAATCCTCAATTCCGAAGAAGCCGAAAGTTGGCATGAATGGAGCGGCAACGGCCATTGGGTAGTTTTCACCAGCAAACGCATGGACGGACATTACATGTTTCCTTTCATCGCCTATTTTGATGGGGAAAACTTCTCGAAACCCTTTTTGCTGCCGCAAGAAGACGGAACTTATTATCAAACCGCGTTGCGTTCATTCAATCTACCCACCTTTACACGGAACTCCTCTCCGGTTACTCCATCTAAAGCGGCGAAAGCCCGTCAGATGCCGGCCAAACCCATGGAAGTCCTCTATCAATGACCTCCGCTTAAAGCGACTTGACCTTCTGCAAGCTTGAAACCCGACAAGGATGTATCCACCTTTACTTCCCTCGCTCCACCCTTTGCCACACGCGCCACATCCCATGCCGTATAAGCGGAAGGGGTGGTGGACAACACTGGAAAAACGAATCCCTTAAGATTGGTACAATAAAAGTCACCTCGTTTTTGCGGAACGAGAAAAGGCTTGGTAAAATGTCCTGTGGATGTATCGAAATGCGTGATATACGTTTCAGGAACGGCCAGCGTGCGGCGGCTGCTCGAAAAAACCATCCAATTGCCCGAAGAAGAAAACGAATGTCCTTTTTCTGAACCGGATGTATTCAATTCTTCCACCTCTCTCAACGACAAAGTGTCGGAAAGATTCAATATATAGAAATCACCTAAGTTCTGTAAGGGAAACGTGCTCGCTTTAAGCAAAGAAACCAATAAGTAACGTCCTTCACGGCTCACCTTGGGCATAGACGCGCTTTTGTGCAAACGCGTTGAAAAAGGATAGGTGCATCTGAGATTGGAGAAACGGCGGGTTTCAAGATCGAAATCCATCTGCATCAGATCGTCCCAGACCTGTTCCACCCTGTTTTGCCGCATGGAGAGAGAAGAATCCACATATTGCGGAAATGGAAACCGGTCGTATTCCTTTCGGGGAGAACGGCAGAAATAAAGGGTCTTTCCATCGGGACTCCATGTGGGAAAAACCTGTTCGTAACATGTATCGGTAAGTTCGGGACACGAGAAAACTTCCATTTTCTCCACATCCAGAAACACCAGACTTCCCAAGGTGTCGAGTGTATAAAGCAGTTTTTGCACCGAATTGGAATAATGTACCGAATGGGGCAGATTGGTGGAAAAAGCGATGATCTTTCGCGACGGATGCCAAGCCGGATAGGTAAAACGGAGGTTGTAATCGGAGGGAAGGGCTATCTTCATAATACTGTCGCCTTGCATAAGAACGGTACCCTTATGGGCCTCGCGCAGATGAAATACCATACTGGAGGCATCGTTTTGGCCGCAATCATGGCAATTCATGCAATTACCGTCCATCAGACGGTTATGTCCGATATATACATTATCGAAGTTTTGTAAATCGCGTTGGGCGATGTAGAGTTCTCCATGTACCCCTTCCTCGTACTGGCTGGCACGAAAAAACAAATATCGATCGATGGGTTGCGATACAACCCGCCAATGGAGTTTGCGATACACTCTCCAGCCTCCGTCTTTTGTCCGCAAGGCTATTTCCACTTGCAGATGCCCGTCTGAAGCATGCCGCATAAGTTTTTTCCATTTTTTGATACCCAATGCGGTTCCCCCCGTGCGTTTTAGCGGGAATATAAAAGCCGCCTTGCTCTCCTGCATGGAATCGTAGGCGGTAATCCGCACCCATCCTTTGGCAAACGAAGCGGAATCGGGACGTATGCAAAAATTAAGCGGGGCTATGTTGAAAGGCAATACAATACTGTCGGCATAGTCGGGAACAATGGGTGCCGATATTGCAAGAGGTGTGTTTTCAAAAGCTTTCTCTTCACGGCACGAAGAAAAAACACCTGTACAAAGAAACAGAAGAAGACATCCGGCAAGACCTTCCGAAATTCCTGCGATTCTTTTGCAGATCCAGCTTCTTTTATGCTTTTGTATGCTATCCTTGAAAACCATCATGGCTGTTCGGCTTCTTATCAGTAAAAACGGCGGAAGTAATAGTGGAACCAATAGGTTGAACCGTATCGGGATTGCAGTTCATCGAAGGTCAGGACACCCTCCTTATACAATATACGGTCTGCCTCCGCCCGCATATAGTTCTTCAAAACGGCCGGAGAATAAGCATATTCCGAATATGTTTGCGGTGGTGTGGACCCGGATGGTTCATAACGCTGTATAATCAACAGCGCTTCCTGCAGGTATTGAGGAAGTGTATGGTATCCGAGGCGACGGTAATGCGCCGTCAAAGCGGGCAAAGAATCCGGCTTTTTGTAAAACAACTGCGTAAAGGTAAAGTATTCCAATGTGGTACTGTCGGAAACCGGAGAATACATGGCCTGCACCCATGCATCCAAAGCAAGGCCTTCTTCTTCCCACATCTTACGGCTGTCGCTTTGACGACGAACGCTTATCGCTGCCTGCCGATCGGAAGTGCTTTCATCGGCAAACGCCTGCCAATAGAGGGCCTCTTTACGGTAAAAAAGCGTATGGCTCTGGTAATAGAGATAATTCCGGGCCAATTCATAGCGTTGCCCAAAAATCGAATTGGGTATGATGGCCCGCAATGTGGCATTTTCTATACCATATGCATTGAGAATATTATTGGTAAAAATGCGCAAAGGAATCCAAAGACCCGACTGAAAGGCAAAACGGACAGATGGAAAATTATAATGTCCTCCCGCCGAAAGCCCGGCCATATACACATTCATTTCCTCAATGTTGCCGTAAGCGAAAAAACTATCGTTGAGCCTACCTGTTTTAAGAAGCGCCAATTTGAGATTCACCGCCATCATATCCCGTAAGCCCGCTTCATTATAATCGGCCGAAGCGTCCAGGAACGGATGACAGTCAAAATAATCAGACGCTGTTTTTATCACCTTCTTCCAATTCTCCTCTCTGGCATATTGTTCGCTTAAATAAAAGGCTCTCTCGAGCGGCTTCGCCTCACACCAAACGGGAATCAACCACAAAACCGCCCAAACTGGCAATAGAATAAAGCCACTATGAGTAAAAGGCCGGATTGGATTTCGCTGGGTGCGACAAAAAAAGATACCGACTATCCAGATAGCCGTCGTTACAATCCATACCGTTTTCTGAACGAAGTCACAACCCTGCCAAAAATCGATGCCGGAGGTCTGGATAAATGAATAGATGAAACACCGTGCCTCCAGAAAAGCCGTCAACAACCAAACGGGAATCAACGCCCATCCATATACAGGGAAACGGACCAATATGGGAAGCAGGCCAAAAAGTGCCAAAGGTCCTGTGAAATGATACATGAGCATGGCTGTGATAAACGTACACACCATTCCCCATCCCTTGTACCTGACAAGCGAAAGACAGGCCCAGGCAACGGAAAGGTTAGCCACATAGGCTACGGCAACGGTAAATCCCGCCATACCGTTAAAAGCGAATACCCAATACGGCAAAAATGCCGAACCGACAACAATACCCCACCATACCGAACAGCATTTCAAGGCACGGGTAATGCCGACCAACGACAGGGAAAGCTGCAGAACCAACGCAAGATGCACCGCCACCACACCAACCGGAAAAAGGAAAAACTGCGCCAGAAAACGGGCCGCCAACTCGGCCACACCCGCCGGCCGGGTCAGGAACGGTTCAAGATAAGAAGGCAGAAAACAGAAAAAACTGCTTTGCTCCAAATATCCGAACCATGGAAAAAAATAGCCTAACCAACAGACAAATGCCGTTAGTAACAATACGTTTGCGGATATAACAAAAACCCTGGGGTCTATCTTTTTCATTCAAATCCAAGTTTAATGCCCGGCCGGTATCGGGCCGCCTTTTCTGCGGTAGGATTTAAAATATTCCATATCGGGGTAAACAGGTTCCCGTTGTACCGCCTCCGCCCACTCCCATGCTGTAAACTCAGCCGTATTGCGGTTCAAGGTGGGAAAAAGAAAAGAACGGGTATTCTTGAGATAGAAATCCTTCTGTTCCTGCGGCAATACAAAAGGTGTGGAAAAATGACCGTCCCGGTCAAAATAGGCAATATATATGTGTGCGGTAGCACCATTGATACGTTTGCTGCCAAACACCACCCACCTGCCGTTGCTGCTCCAGGTATGATATTTCTCTCCGTCAGGGCTGTTTAGCGGAGATGCGTCCGCTTCTTCAAAATCGCTTTCCGTATCCGTAATACGGCGTTTCAGCAACACCAAATCTCCTTGGTTTTGCGAAGGGAAAGAGCCTACCGCAAGGCCAGTGGCAAGGATATACCTTCCATCGGGACTCACCGACGGCATCGAAAGGCTGTAAGGTTGATCTCCAAAACCGAATACCTCCCGCACCTTTCCGAATGTACAGGTCCGGGCATCGAAAGAAACCGCCGCCAATCTGTAACGAAACGCCGCCAGCCTCTGTTTCGCATCCCCCTGCCTATTGATGGAATCCCAAGGCGTGGTGCGGAGAAAATACAGTGTCTTTCCATCGTAACTCCACGCCGGAAAACTGCTCTCATAACGGGCATCCATCAATTCGGGTGAAGAAAAAAGACGGTTGTTTTCCACATCATAGATCAAAATCCGCCCCAAGGTATCGGTAATGATATCTTGCGTACGAAAAGAATTGACATACGGATGAACATTGATACGGGTGGAAGCAAAAGCGATGAATTTTCCATCGGCGCTCCAGGACGGATAGGCAAGCCTCAAGTCGGGATAGTCGTAAGGAAGCGCTATCTTAAGGGTCTTCCCTTGGTTAAAAAGTACTGTTCCGGCATAACGGCCACGGATATGCACCAACATTTTTGTGGCATCATTATCGCTTCCTGCATGGCAATTCATGCAATTGTCCTCAATAAGATGATTGTCCATCAAAACGGTTTGCGAGAAATCACACAATGAACGCTGCACCACCTGTAACCGCAAACAAGGATTTTCGTCATGGGCGCTCAACCGATACACCAGATACGGATCGATGCTGTCGGACACCACCTTCCATACTTTGGGCGCATATCCCACCCATTGTGTCTCACTCCGGCCGAATATCTCGAGCCGCACTTCCCCTTTCCCCGCCATGGCGGCCGCCATGCAACGTTTCCACGCCCGAATATCGAACCGCACAAAACGATTTGTCTCAAACCGTAACGAGTCGATTTTGTTTCCAGCCGCGTCAAAGGCGTAAAACCTTACGAAATACGGACCTTTGGAAAATGTATCCGCCTTGATCCGAAAGTTGAGCGGCGCCATGTTGGGAGGCAGTACCAGACTGTCGGCATAAGCGGGAAAAATATCCGGCGGAACTGTCAGATACCGAACTTTCCCCGCCCCAGGCATATCCGGCAAAGCGCAAGCCCACAGCAAAAGAAAAACAAGGGGTATCCCCCATCTTGAATATTTTCTTTTCTCGATATCCATAGTCTACCGCATCTGTGCAAAAAGCCAATAAAAAGTATAGGTATCGCCGTATTTACGCTGCACTTCCTCAAACGAAATCTTGTTCTGCCTCATGGCCTGACAGGCAACGTACGTATCGCCCACGGCATCGGCCGCCACGGCACTGAGGCGGAATCCTCCATAAGAAGCCGACAAAAGTTCCTTTTTGGAGATATGTTGCGGATAGCCTGCCTGTATGCAAATGGCTTCCTGCAGATAAACCGGCAGCGTCTTGTTGCTCATTCTGCCATAATGCTCCAGTATGGAAGGTATCTTATCCATCTTCTTTTCCAAAAGCATCAGAAATGCATAGTAATCACCCAATGCCGCATTGATGTTTCCAGGATCGGAAGCAAAACGGTATTCAAACTCTTTCTGTACCCAGTCATCGATAAAATACCCACCTTCGCGCAAGGTGGAATCCTGTAAGGAAACAGGACGGCTTCCATCTTGATGGGCCGTCAATTGTTTTACTTCCGACCGGTACAGATGATAGAATTTCTTGGCATAAAATGTTTTACGGGCATAATAAAAGGTATTTTCCAGCAAACGGTACTGCCCGGTGGCGATTTCGGCCTTTACCAAAGGCTCTATAAAGCGGTTCTGTAAACCGAAAAGCTCAATGCAGGACAATATCTGCGGTACGGCCGGTGCGGCAAGCCCCAGAGATTCGTAAGTCTTGATATACGAATAGTCTTGTGCCCCCACAAAAGGCAGAGGTACCGGATACATCATCCACGCCACTTCAGGTAAGGAAGCATATTCAAAGAAACGGTTACCGAGTTGTCCCGTCATCAAAAGAGAAAGCCGGAGATAAGACGAAAGGAGGTAACGATTTTTCAAAAAAACGACATCATTTTCTTTAAACTCCTTGCCGTAGCGTTGATAGTATCGGTCACAAAAGCGCAGACTTTCGGCATAATCGCCATGGGAAACGGCATCCTGCACCTGAACCAAAGTGCGTGAAAGCGGATTTCTGTTCAATCCGAACACCAAAACACAACCCAATGCCAAAGCCACCAAAGAGAGCTTTACATTATAGGGTGAAGCCAAGGCGGGCTTTCCATCCTGTATCGCACCATGCCGGCGGTTATATTCGTACAGAAAAACTTTTCGGTTGTTATAGGCCTGCAATACGATACCGGGCAGACAGGCCAAAAAATACACCACCATCGCCACCCAAACATACCAAGCGGCCTTGAAGCCGGGATAAGAAGATGTTTTCCAAAAGAAAAAAACGGACAAGACGGCAATCAATACCGAAATAAAAAAGTTCCAAAGACGAATTTTCCAAAGACGGGATTCCTTATCCGAAAGCGCCATGGGAATACCTATCAGATGCACACATACTACGGCAACGGAAAATACCAGTGCCCAATGACCGGCCATATAATAAAGCAATACAGAAAAAACGGCCGCCACCAGATGCAACAGTATCAAAGGCCCCCAACTGCGTGGATGACGGGCGGCAAAACGAAACAGACAAAAATAAAATGCCAAAGCCCCCATCGCAAGCCAAAGACTGATGGCGATACTGGCCTGAGCCGGTTCGGAAGAAGGAAACAACAAAAAGAAAAGCGGCAGTAAAAAAGGCGTATAGGGACCGGCTGTTTTCCATGAAGTAACGCAAAAACCGATTACCATAAAGGCCACCACCACAATCATCAAAGGCAGATTAAAATAGAATTGCGCTACGAACCTCCACAGAAACTCGCTGATACGCAAGGATGTGGTATTGTCGAAAAACGGACGTACAAAATCCCCCGTATAGGCAAAAAGGCTTATATCGGCTTGATTCCTGAAATAAGGAAGGCTATGGAAGAACCAGACCAAGGTAAAGAGCGCCACCAATAAAACCGTACTCCATTTAAGGTATTTCTGTTGTTGAGGCGTAACCTCCATTCCCTTGGCATTCTGACGGTAAGCACGGATAAAAGGCGGCCAATACCTGAATATATTGGTTTTTTGCAGCAATGATGTTTTTTCGGACGTGGTGTTCTGTTCCATTTTCCTGATGGTTAAAAAATCACCGACAACGTAACGGCAACCATTTATTCTGTAAAGATAACGAATTTTTCACCATTCGGCGGCCTGCACGGTTCTCCATCGGCGGGAGAAAAGAAATTTGCGTAACTTCGCATCTTATGCCAAAAGTCGTAAGACACGACGAAAAAAAAATTGTCATGCAGAAACACGTCGATTTTCTGATTATCGGAACAGGCATAGCCGGATTAAGTTATGCGCTGAAAGTAGCCTCCAAAGGAAGCGTTTGCATCATCACCAAGGCCAAAGCCGACGAAACTTCCACCAACTACGCCCAAGGCGGCATCGCCACCGTGATGGACGCCCTCGACTCACACGAGGAGCATATCAAAGACACGCTGATTGCCGGCGACGGGCTCTGCGATGAAGAAGTGGTACGGCTCACCATCGGGGAATCGAACGCCCGTATCGACGAACTGATTTCCTGGGGCGCGGAATTCGACCGCAAGCAGACCGGAGAATTCGACCTGGGGCGCGAGGGCGGACACTCGGCCCACCGTATCCTGCACCATAAGGACCAGACCGGCGCCGAAATAGAAAGGGCGTTGCTCAAGGCGGTCAAGGAACATCCGGCCATCGAACTGCTAGAAGGGTATTTCGCCATCGACATCATCACCCAACACCATTTAGGTGTGGAAGTTACCCGCCGTACCCCCGATATCGAGTGTTTCGGCGCCTATGTGCTCAACCCCAAGACCAACAAGATAGACACCATTCTGGCCAAGACCACGATGCTCGCTACCGGCGGAAACGGCAACGTGTATAACACCACCACCAATCCCGTGGTGGCCACCGGCGACGGGGTGGCGATGGTCTATCGCGCCAAAGGCAAGGTAAAGAATATGGAATTCATCCAGTTCCACCCTACCGGCCTCTACAACCCTTCGGAAAAACCCTGCTTCCTGATTTCGGAAGCCGTGCGCGGGGCAGGTGCCAGGCTCTGCTCCATCCGCGGCGACTACTTTATGGAACGCTACGACAAACGCCTCGAACTGGCACCGCGCGATGTGGTGGCACGCGCCATCGACAGCGAGATGAAGATTACCGGCGACGACCATGTATTCCTCGACTGCCGCCCCATCTCCAAGACCGAGATATTCCACCACTTCCCCACCATCTACGCCAAATGCCTCTCCATCGGCATCGACATCACCAAAGACATGCTGCCGGTGGTTCCCGTGGCGCACTACAGCTGCGGCGGCATCGTGGTGGATCACGACGGCTGCACGAGCATCAAGAACCTCTACGCTTCAGGCGAATGTTCCTGCACAGGATTGCACGGAGCCAACCGCTTGGCGTCCAATTCGCTGCTGGAAGCCCTCGTGTTCTCGCACCGCGCCGCCCAACACGCTTCCGCAAGGCTCTCGGGCATCTCGTTCTGTGAGGAAGTGCCCGACTGGAACGATGAAGGCATGGTGCTCAACGAAGAAATGATCCTCATTACCCAAAGCCTCAAGGAAGTGCAGGCCATCATGTCGAACTATGTGGGCATCGTGCGCTCCAACCTGCGCCTCAAACG
>CAZPBB010000011.1:0-27831 GCA_964584745.1 uncultured Bacteroidaceae bacterium | reverse complement strand
AGAACGGCAGAAATCCATGCAATTTTGGCTTGGTTCAGGCAAAAAGCGATAAGGGACAGCATAAGCAAGTTCTTTCTACAATTTGTGGTTGGAAACGAAAGTTTACCTTTCACCCGATGGGAAGAAATCATGAAAGACAAAGTCCTCTGCTCCGCCTTGGTTGACAGGCTTCGCCATAAGGCCTTCCTGATCAATATGACGGGCAAATCCTTCCGGGTTCGGGAAACGCAACATTTGAACAAAAAATCATAATTTCAAAAATCTTGATTACCTTCGCTCTCCGACACTCCCTTGTGGTCCCTTTTTCAATTCCATTTCGGGGGATTTTTACTTTACAATATACAGTCGGATGGAATCCAACGTTTTGATCCAGCAAAACGGGCAGATCCGAACTTGTTTGAACTATGCCATGGCACAAAAACATGCCTCAAGAAGGCAACGTCTCATAACCGGAAATTTTTTCCTGAAGATACTTCTACCCCTTCTCTGTTGGGGCTGGACAGCAGGCGCACATATCTGGGCCCAGAACGTTTCGGCCGACAGTCTGTCGGCGCAGATAGCGGAACTGAACCGGCTTTTTGCCAAAATCTACACCTGCCCGTCCGAGGAACGCTGGAACGCAAGCGACAGTTTTCAATCGGCAGCCCGAACGGTGATGGAAAACTACGCCGAAACGGACTTTCCTTTTGAACGCATCCGGCAAATCAACTATTTCAAGGCCGACGACGGCAGTTTCCGCATGCTCAACTGGGGCATTCCCAACGAAGAAGGCACGGTTTCCTACAAAGCCTTGTTGCAGGTAAAAAGAAATTCCAAGAAAGACCACCTGTTGTACGATATGTCGGACATGTCGCTCTACCAACCCTATCCCGAGCAAATCACCTGCACACCCCAAAACTGGTGGGGCGCGTTCTACTACGCCTGCATCGAAAAGAAAGCCGGCGGCCGCACCTACTACACCTTCTTGGGTTGGAACGCCGGCCAACCCCTCTACCAGCAAAGCGTTATAGAGGTAATGAGCATAAAGCCGAACGGCGAAGTGCAGTTCGGCGCACCGATATTCGGCAACCGCGGGCGGATTCCCGGCACGGATAAAACCGACAAGAGCCGCAAGGATTCCGACATAAGGCGCGTGGTGTTCCGTTTCGGGAAAAAAACGGGCATGATTCTCCGTTACGACTACCAAAGCTATGTAACGCATACCGACAAGGCAAAAAAAACAGAGAGAAAAGCCAACATGATTATTTTTGACCGTCTCATGCCCGAACAGATGTCGATGGCCGATGATTACGCCTATTATATACCTGAAGGCGGTGTCTATCAAGCCTATGTTTGGGAAAACAACCGCTGGCGTTTGGAAACCGAAGTAATCGCCCGCAATCCCGACCCTCGCAAAAAGCGCAGGAAAAACGCCGCAGGCGAAAAACGCTTTTTTACCGATTAACCCTTCCCCGAAAATGGAATCCAACCTCCGCGCCACCCCCGCATTGGGGCAACAGATACGCCACGATTTCGAAACCCTTTCCGCTCAAAACGGAAAGGAAAAGAAACAGATATTGCAGTCTTTCTTCAAGACCGGCAAAGGCCAGTATGGCGAAGGCGATCTGTTTTACGGCCTTACCGTTCCGCAAACGCGGGCCTTGGAGAAAAAGCATCATAAAGCCTTGGAACAAGACAATGCCCAAGTACTGGAAGGTCTCATCACCGATGCCTACCACGAATGTCGTCTGCTGGCGCTGTTCTTTTTAATCAAGAAAATGGAAAAGGCCGATGAGAAACAAGCCGAAGCCATTTACCGTTTCTATATGGAGCACGCCGCCTGCATCAACAACTGGGATCTGGTGGATTTGAGCGCCCCGCAGATTGTGGGCGCATTCCTTTTGCGCCGAAAAGACTGGAAAATCCTTAAGGTATACGCCCGGAGTTCCCATCTTTGGACACAGCGGATAGCCATTCTCTCCACCTTCGCGTTTATCAAAGCAGGCGACTCCCGACCCGTTTATACCATCGGCGATCTCTTGCTGCAACACCCGCACGACCTTATCCAGAAAGCCACAGGCTGGATGTTGCGCGAAGCCGGAAAACGGGTTTCGCACGAAGAAGAAGTCCGCTATCTGTGCCAAAAGCGCAAAGACTCCGAACCGGCGCGTTACCGCCTCATGCCCCGCACCATGTTGCGCTACGCCATAGAACGCTTTCCCGAACCATTGCGGACAAACTTTTTAAAAGGCGGTATCGCATGAAACCATACTTTGTTTCCGCAAGTACTTTTTTCGGGCACACAGGCCGTTTCCTCTGTCTGGTTCTGCTCTCCGCAATGCCTGTTTTCGGCCTTTCCGCCGCCATACCGCGCAACACGGCAAACGAGGACACCGGCGGCGACACCGTACGCGCGGGCGTTCATCGGAACGAACTCGTACCCGCCTACGTGCTCGATGCAGTGGAGATTCACGGCCGCACGCTTTCCGACGAAGAACGGCGCGCCTACCTGCGCATGGTCTATAACGTGCGTAAAACCTATCCCTACGCGGTGCTGGCCAAAGAACGCATGGACAGATACAACGCCCTGCGCCGTGTTTCCGAAAATAAAAAGGAGATGCGCCGCTACCTCAAAGCCGAAGAAGCCAAGATAAAGGAAGACTTTATGGAAGACCTCAAAAAAATGACCCGCAGCCAGGGAGCGATACTGATAAAACTCCTTGCGCGGCAAACCGATACCACCGCCTACTTTCTGCTAAAGGATTTCCGTGGCGGAGCAAGGGCGGCCGCCTACCAGACCGTGGCGCGTTTTTGGGGCTACAACTTGAAAGAGGGTTACGACCGAAACGGCAAAGACAGCGATATTGAAGCCATCGTGAAACTTATCGAACTGGGGCGGCTTTCCACCATCGCGCCCAGAATCACGCCCGCAATGGACAATAGACCCCAAAACCGGAAGAAAGATAAAGGCGGGTACCGAACCTCTCCCAAACAATGAGCTTATGGCACGTGAAAGCAGCTTTATCGACTACCTCTGCCAACATATACGGCAGTTCGACCTCAACCGGACTGACCTGCATGTAGTCTTGCCTTCCATCCGGCTGGAACGGGTACTGACCCGCCGGCTGGTCCGCATGGCCGAACAAGAAAACAGACTCCCCTGCTGGCTGCCCCGTTTTGAAACCATAGACCGTCTCGTTGCCGGATTCTCAGGACTTCGCAAAGCCGATTCCACCGAATCGGTAGTGATGCTCTACGAATGTTATTGTCAAGTATATCGCCAACAGGGCGAAGAACCGCTTTCATTCGACCGTTTCCGCGAATGGGGGCGAATGTTGGTGTCCGACTTCAACCAAATCGACAACCAGCTTGCACCCGCGGATGAAATTTTACATTACATAGCCGAAGACAAACGCATCGGGGCCTGGCATCTCGACCTCGATGAATCGGCCGGAAAACTGCAGAACGCCTATCTGAAATTCTACCAAAAGCTGGGTGATATCTACGCCCTCTTTACCCGGAAACTGTTGGAAAACGGTTGCGCCTATACCGGTCTGGCCGGCAAAACAGCCTGCGGACATATCGATACCGAAGCCGACCGCCTCAGCCCGCACACCTTTTACCTCTTTGCCGGTCTGAACGCGCTCACCGCCGCCGAAGAAAAAATCATCAAGACCCTGATTCGCCGCCAAAAGGCTGAAATCCTTTGGAACGCAGACCGCTACTACCTTATTGACAATCTCGAACACGAAGCCGGCCATTTCCTGCGCAGATACAGCCGGGACAAAGACCTGAACCACCACCTTAAGGAGGAAGACCTCACCGACCGCATCCGCCGCACCCGCATCGAAATCATCGCCTGTCCGCAACACACCGGACAGGCCAAAACCGTGGCCAAGCTGCTTGACCTTCTGCCCGATGCAGGCGACATAGCCGTGGTACTCAACGATGAAAGCCTCTTTGGGGCCGTAATGAACGCCCTCCCGCCACGTTTTCCCTGCAACGTAACCCTGGCCGGCACCTTGTCGGGAACCCTGTCCGGGGCTTTGTTCACCACACTGCTCAGGGCGCGGGAAGGTGTCTGTCTCAATAAAAAAAGCCGTATCGCCGCGCCCGTGCTGCTGGCCCTGCTCCGCAACCCGCTTTTTGAAAGGCTTACCGGCGGCCAAACGCCCATGCATACCGGCAAGGGCAAGAGCGCGAACACCCGACACATGGAAGCCATTCTTGCCGGCCACCGCCTTTATTTCTCGGAACCGGAATTCCGGGCGTTCTTCCCTCACAATCCGCCAGCCGTTGATCCTTTGGCCGCCTTTATTTTCGAAGGCGGAAAAGCCCAATCCCCAAATGAAAACCGCGAAGACCCCGTACGCGCCATCGGCCATTTCAGACAGATAGCCCTTTTACTGCTGGATTCCACCTGTCACAAGAACCAATCCAAGCCACAACAGACCCGGCTTTTCAACGACACCGACGCCGGCATCGGCACGCCCCTCAACCCCTTTGAGCAGAACTATCTGCTCCGTTTGGAAAATGCCTGTAGGGAAAGCATGGAAACATGGAAAAGATTCTCCCATATCCCCATCGGATGCTCCACCCTGAGCGCCATCTTTTCCGAAATCCTCTCCGGTATCGGCCTCAACTATACGGGCGAACAGGAAAACAACCTCAACGTGATGGGAATGCTTGAAACGCGTGGCATGCATTTCCGCCATACATTCCTTTTGTCGATGAACGAAGGCATCCTGCCCGCCCCGCCCGCCAAAGACAGTTTTTTACTGCACAGCATCAAGGAACATTACAACATTCCCACCGAAACCGAACAGACCGCCATGCAGGCTCACCACTTCTACAGCCTCTTGCAAGACTGCGAACAGGTAACGTTGCTGTATACCGCCTCCGAATCGGACAAGAATGTCGAAAAGAGCCGTTTCCTGCTGCAACTCGAACACGAACTGCCGCAAAACATCACCCTACGCGAAGAGAACACCTATGCCTTTCCGTTGCGCAACATCCGCTATTCTTCCGAACACGAGCTGCGCATCGCCAAAAGCCCGCTCGTGCTGGATGCCCTCAAGAGCCGTCTGGCCAAAGGCATCTCCTATTCCTCGCTTTCCTGTTGGCTGCAATGTCCGGCCAAGTTCTTCTTCAAGTATATCATGGGATTGGGCGAACCGCCTCAAGTAAGCGATGAACTCGCCCCCAACATCAAAGGGAGCGTCTTCCATAGCGCCATGCAAACGTTTTTTGAAGAAAAAGACCCGCACGGCCAGAACCGCCTGAACCGTCCACTGACCCGTAAAGACGTGGAAAGCCTGCGTCAAGAAAAAGAAAGCCTGCTACAGGCCGCCATCCGGAAGGAATTTCCCGGCGGCCATTACGACCACGGGCAAAACCTGCTTGCCTACCGCGAGATAGAAATTTGGATGGACCGTTATGCGGCGGCATGGGAAGCCGAAATGGAAACGGGAAAACTGAGCGTGCTGGAATGTGAAAAGAGTTTCGATGCCGACCTCTCCTGCCTGATACCTGGCCTGAAGCTGCGCCTGAACGGCTTTGCCGACCGCATCGACCTTTACACACCCGCCGCCGGAGAGTCTGGAAATCCTGAACCTTATCTCCGTATCATCGATTACAAAACAGGAACTGTCGGGAACCTGTCGCCCGAAGGTTTTGCCGAACTGACCGAACCCGACGGGGCGCAAGCCCTGCAGCTGTTACTGTACATATACCTCTACCGTCTTGCCTATCCTACCGATCCGCGTCCTGTACGGGCCTGCATTTGCAGTCTGCGCAACAAAGGCCGCATGTCCGCCCTCGAAGGGCCGTTGGTTGAAAACGTATCTCCTGCCCAACTGATGGCCGATACAGAAAGTTTTATCAAAGAAAGCGTAATCCAGATGCTGGATCCCGACCTGCCCGTCCGCTGTACCGACAAGCCGGAGAATTGCCGGCACTGCCACTACCTTGCCTTCTGCCGAAACCGCGACACCGAACAAGAATAAGCGCCCGTCATGGAACAGAACCATCTCCTTACCTTATACAAGGCCTCGGCCGGAAGCGGAAAAACCTACACCCTTACCCGGGAGTATCTGCGCCATCTGATGAAACCCGGCACCTTGGCCCGCCATATCCTCGCCATCACCTTCACCAACGCCGCCACGGCCGACATGAAGCGCAAGATTGTGGAGACCCTGCAAACCATCGCGCAAGGCAACTACCCCGACTGGAAGGAACTCCTATACGAAAAAGAAAGGGAAAATATCCTTCAACATCCCCCAAAGGAAGCCCAGACGAAAGAGCTCCTGCGTGAACGCGCCCGCGGAAAACTGCAATACCTGTTGCACCACTATCAGGACTTTTCCATCAAGACCATCGACAGTTTCGTACAGAACCTCGTGCGCCCCTTCGCCTTTGAACTGGGGTTGCCGCAAAATTACACACCCGATATAGAACTCGATCGCCTGGGTAACGAAATCACGGCACGCATCATAGAAGAATGCGGCACACCCGGCATGGAAGCCCAGACCGCCCTATTGGCCGACTTTTTGCAACACCGCAATGAGACAGACCGTAGCCTCAACATCACCCAAAGCATTCACAATGTGGTGCAACGGCTGTTTTCGGAAAACAGTTTCACCGCGCTCGAAAGCATGGGACATCTTTCTGCCAACGATTTCCGTTCCATCATCAACAAAATAGAAACCCAATGCAAGGAAACCGAAGCGGGGGCACGGAAACTGTTGCAGGCCGGCTGCCGTCTGACAGCCGAAAACGGACTTGAAGCCACCTGCTTCCACGAAGGCAAAAAAGGGCTTCACGCATGGTTTTCCAATCCTGAAACACCCATGGACAAATTGGCCGCTCCCAGCGGTTCGGTGCAACGATGCGTGGAAAAAGGCATCCTGAAAACCGAACATCCGGTGGCTGAAGCCCTGCGCGAAATCTACGGTTCAATCACGCAGATCGACTGGGGGCGCTATCATCTCCTGCAGGAAGTGAGCCATTCCATCTATGCGCTGGCCCTGGTGAACCGCGCCGGCGAAATACTGGAAGAAATAAAGGAAACCACCGCCGTGATTCCCATTTCGGAATTCAACCGCCGCATCGACAAAGCCCTTTCGGCCGAAAACAACGACTTTATCTTTGAACGGAGCGGAGCGCGCTACCGCCATGTATTCATCGACGAATTTCAAGACACTTCGCGCCTGCAATGGAAAAACCTCCGTCCGCTTATCGAAAACAACCTTGCCCAAGGCAACGCCTGCCTTATCGTGGGCGACCCCAAGCAATCGATCTACCGCTTCCGCAACGCCGACATAGAGCAGTTCGTTGACCTCTGTCAAGGCAAATCCGAAGTGGCGGTGGAAGTGAGGAACCTGCAAAGCAACTGGCGTTCCGAGGCGGGCATCATCGCCTTCAACAACCATTTTTACCGGTTCATCAAAGAAAACTATTCCTTTTCGCAGTCTGCCGGAACCGGCACCCCAAGCCTTGCCGAAGAAATATTCAGCCGACACGAACAGTTCCACAAGCACCACACCGATGTCCTGCCTGAGGCCGACCCACAGGCGGTACGGATATACTTGGCCAAAAACATGGGGGGAGAACCGCTTACAGCATGGTATCTCAGGCAGACCCTGGCCATCGCCCGTCAATTTTCTCCCGGAGATGTAACCGTGCTTTGCCGCAAGAACCGTCACTGCAAGCTTGTGGCCGATTTTCTGGTATCCAACGGTCTCAAGGTTTCCACCCCTGACTCCCTGGTTATCGGACTGCACGAAGGGCTACGGCTCACCGTGGCCAGCCTCCGCTATATGGAAAGTGGCGAAAAGTTCCATCGGGCGGAAACCTATTTTCTAGCCAAGAAACTCGGTTTTTGGCCCTGCGCCGGCCTCTTCGACACCTCCGGCGACCTTTACGGCCAATGGAAAGACCGTTCCTGCGCTGCCCGGTTTGAAGAACTCCTGCACATAGGCGAAACCCAGACCGACCTTTACGACACCGTGGAAGCCGTGTTGCGCTTCTGGCATATGGACCGTCATGCCGACCGCTATATACTCTCCTTTCTGGATATCGTGCAAAAACAGGCTTTCGGCCGCATTCCAGACCTCTTGGAATGGTGGGACACCTATGCCCTCTCCACTCCTGTATGCGCGGGCAAAGACGCCGATTCCATACAGGTGATGAGCGTTCACAAATCAAAAGGACTTGAATTCAAGGTTGTCATCATGCCCTTTGTAAGCGACAACAAATTGATGCCAGACGAACTTTTCTGGCTCTCGCCCGACAGTCTGCCCGAAGACATCGGACTTCCCACCGCCCTTGTGCGCTATGTGAACGCCATCGCCGACAGTGTGGCCGGACCGGATATGGCACGTGAAAAACGCCTTGTGGAAATCGACAACCTCAACGCGCTCTACGTGGCCACCACCCGTCCCCGCGAAAAACTTTTCCTGATGGCTTCCGTACCCAAGCGCGCTTCAGAGACGTTTAAGTCGGAAGATGCCATCGCCCGCTTCGCCGACACTTTTCCCGAATATATAGAGGCGGTGGAAGACGGAGCGGAATTGCCGGCGGACACACCGACAGAAGAAATGCCGGCAGAAGAATCAACCGCTCCTTCCGAAGAATACATCGCCCTGGAAAGCCATCCCTGGCGGAACAGGTTTGCCGCCGCCCTACCCCCTCAAGACGAAACGCCCCAGATAGCATGGGGCAAATTCATGCACCGCGCCTTGTCGCTTATCGAAACCTTTACCCCCGAAAACGCAGAGCGAAGCCTTGAACGCGCCCTCAACGAATATCCGCAGTTCAGAGAACGCCGAGCCCAAGCCCTTGACCACCTCCGCGCCCTGTTTTCCAATCATTTGCTAACACCTTATTTCAATGGCGAATACACCGTAAAGGCCGAAACCGGCATTGCCGCCTCTCCCGACAACATTCATATTCCTGACCGTGTGCTGCTCAAAGGCCGTACCGCCGTAGTGCTCGACTACAAGACCGGCGAAGCCCATGCCCGTCACGAGGAACAGGTTCTGCGCTATATGAACCTTATCCGCCAAACCGGTATGGAAACATGCCGGGGATTCCTTATTTATATCGATGAGGGAATCACAGTAAAGGAGATTGTCCCGACAGAGACCTGAGCCTCCTCCGCAACAACGTACAGTTCCTTATCCCCAAAACTTATCAACAGGCTGTTATTAACTTTTTCTTCTCTCCATTATTGCAAATTACTACTTTTGTTTACATCGCCGAAGCGATTCGGAAATCCTTTTATTTTTTTCATAACTCCCTTTTATAGAACCTTAAAATTCTTCATATCATGAAAAACGCGAAACACTTTCTGCGGATATTGGGAAGTTTACTCATATCCGCGTTGTTCTTCTGCTTCGGTGGCGGCTCGCTGCGGGCGCAGGACACCTACACATTGGTGGAAGATGCGAGTACCTTAGCCGAAAACGATGAAGTGATAATTGTCGCTGCTTCCTACGCCAAAGCGATGTCTACCACGCAGAATAACAATAACAGGGGAGCGGTGGACATAACTAAAAACAATAAGACCATTCAACCTGGAGCGACAGTGGATGTGTTCACACTCAAAAACGGTACTAAAACAGATTCTTACGCTTTTTCGGGCACCGGGGGCTATCTTTGCGCGGCTAGTAGTAGTAATAATCACCTTAGAACAGAATCCTCTCTTACGGATAATTCCTCTTGGACGATAGCTATTACAAGTGAGGGCGTCACTACGATAACGGCACAAGGAAGCTATACCCGTAATATTATGCAGTACAATAACAGTAGTACTATTTTTGCATGTTATGGTAGTGCTAGTCAAAGTGGTGTCGCTCTCTACAAAAAACAGGCGGCAGTTGTACCCACAACTCCGTTTGTAAATACCGATAAGAACGCGGTAAGTTACCAAATGCTGCCTACGGAGACGCTTAACGAAACCTTGCGTTTTACGGCGGGCAACCTTACAAGCGATCTGACGGTTTCGGTGGCTTCGGCTACAGGAGGAACTGCCGTGATTTCGGTGGATAAAAGCACGGTAGCTAAAGAAACTACCGACTTTGACCTTACGCTGACCACCTCCACGCTGGCCGAGGGCGAGTATTCCGATACCATCATGATTAAATCGGGAGAAACCACGATGGCCACGGTTACGGTGAATCTCACGGTGGCATTGACCTATCCCTATAAGAAAATCACCACGGACGACGAATTGAAAGAAGGCGTGTATCTGATAGTCTGCGACACGAAAAATGCAGCGGCGGGGGCTATGCAAGCCGGTAAGGTTTTTTTGGATGCCGTTACTGTTACTATCGCCAACGGGACGATTAATGATAAGGGCGAGGCCGAGGAATTCCAGTTGGAGAAAAACGGAACCCAATGGAATATCAAGAATGTAGAAAGCGGTAAATATCTTAAAACAACGGCTGCGAAAGCCGCCGCATATGACGGGACGGCATTCCCGTGGACGATTAGCATTGCTTCCGAGGCCGCAACGATAACTTCATCAGAATCGGGTCATGGAAACTTATACTACAATGCAAGCAGTCCTCGTTTTTTGAATTATACAGGCAATCAGACCGACATTCAACTCTATAAAAAGCAGATGCCGGAAACGCCTACCTGCGACCCGGTTACGTTGCCTACCGACGGTGCGGTGACGCCCGGACAAACTGACGCCACGATTATCTGGAACGCTCCCGCGAAGGTGCCAGCCAACGGCTATAGGGTAACCGTGCAAGCCGAGGGCTACGAAAAATCGGAAACGACTACGGAAACACAGATTGAATGGCCGGACGAACTCTCTCCCGAAACGATATATACCTACTCGATTATCTCGGTGTGCGGAGATGATTTCGAGAGTGAGCCTGTAATATCTACCTTCACCACCCTTGCCGCCGACGCGCCCTCGCTCGATATTACCTCGCCCGCCAACAACACGGTTTTTTCGGGCGATGTGATATTTGCCTTCACCACCGAAAACTTCGAGTTGGGCGAGAGCAAATTGGTGAAGGTGGAAGTGAAAGCGCAGGCCACCGATCAGGTTAACGCCCCGGTCCTCAAAACCCTCTATACCCAATCCTCTCCCGTCGCCATTCCCGGATTGGAAGACGGCAAATACCACATCGACCTCTATTTGGCGAATGTAGAAGGCAACGATACGGTTGATGTTGACCTGGGGCACTATGTTCACCGCAACATCGAGGTGAAACTCCCCTCCATTTCCTTCTCGCCCGAGAGTCTGCAACTTACCACCTACCTTGGAGTTTCCGCTTCGGGCAAGGTGCAGGTAACCGGTTGGGCGCTTTCAGGTTCTTCGGTAAGCCTCGCCTCCAACAACGCTAAATTTACCGTAGAGCCCGAAACCCTTACCTCGACAGCGGTATCAGCCGAGGGTGGAGCTGAAATCACCGTTACCTATAACGGGGCCGATGCCGCCGCCACTGCCGAGATTACGGCAAGTTGCGGCGCTCTTTCCACGGTCCTCACCGTAAACGCCACCGCCAAAGATACGCTGGCCAACCTCAAGGGTATTTACAGTAAGGCGGATAAGGATACCGTATTGGTACGCGGTAAGATGGTGGTGACGCATAAGGACGATTACAATAACCGTATCTGGGTACAGGATATCGACAAGGAAACCGGCGCCTCGATGTTGCTCTTCAAGGCCTCGAACGGTTATGCGGATATCCAGGTGGGTGATGTGTTGGAGAATATTCTCGGTACAGTGGCCATTTACAATGGGCTGTATGAATTGACCCCCATTAAGAAATTGGTGGCGGTGGAACAAAACCACACCGTGTATGTGGACACGCTTACGGTAGATCATATCAACACGAATATCGCTACGGTACAGAACGCGTTGGTGTGTGTGGAAAGGGTAACCTTTGCCGCCGCAACAGGAAACTTTGGAAAGAATACCAAATACATTTTGAACCAAGACACCAAAGAACTCAATTTCTACACTACATTCAATAACGCCGATTACATTGGTCAGACCATTCCGACTTACCTCCTCAATGTTGTGGGCATTCTCGGTTTGAACACCGCCAACAACAACCAAGGGACATATATCGTGGCCCGCAGCAAGGCCGATATGGCGGAAGTTCCTGTGTGCGAGGATGTGGAAGAAGTCGCCTGCGAGGTTGCGGGAACCACGGCCCACTTCAGCTGGGTGGTGGAACACAAACCGGCCATAGGCTACATCATCGAGGTGCGCACCGACAACGAGGCCAACACGCTCATGAAGCGGGATACGGTGAAGGACCCCGAGACGCTTACCTACGATTGGGAGAATATTCCGGAAGGTGAATACACCTATTCCGTTACGGCGCTTTGCGGCGAAGGCAATGCCGCGGAACCCGTCGAGGACCATTTCGCCGTCCACGCCGCCGGCGCTCCGTCGATAACCATTGTCAAACCTGCCGCCGGCGAGTTTACGCGCGATTCGGTGATGGTTACCTGCAAGGTGGCCAATTTCGTACTGGGTACGGGCGAGGATGCCGACGGTTCCATAAAATACACGATCAGCGGCACCAACCTGACCGCGCCGATTACCGGCACCACGACCGATACGTTCTTCTATCAGAAGTTCGAACGTTCCGGAAAGGACACCGTGCGTGTGGAATTGGTGGATAAGAATGGGCAGCCTTTGACCCCCGCCAAAACGACACGTCGTTACTTTACGATCAACCTGCCCGATGTGGCGGCGCCTGTCTTCACGCCCGAAGCCACTACCGCCACCGGACCTATCGAAGTAACGATTGAGTGCGCCACCGAAGGGGCGAGCATCTTCTACTCTTTGAATGACGCCGGCTATGTGGCCTATACCGGTGCTGTCAAGTTAGAAGAAACCGGCACGTATGCGTTCAAGGCCTATGCCACCAAGACGGGCATGGACAACAGCGCCACCACCTCCAAGACCTACACGCTGAAAATCTCCGGACCTCTCGAATCAGGCGTTGTGTTCTATGAACCGTTTGATAATCTTACGGGGGCCAGCGGTGATATCAGCGCTAAACTTGATGAATACACCCAACTCCCCGGTTGGAGCGGAGAAATTGTCTATATGCAGGTTGCCGGTATCGCCAAGATGGGATCGAGCAAAGCGAACGGTTACCTGCAGACCCCGGCTATCGAATTGACCGAGGGCAACAGTTATGTGCTTTCCTTCGATGCCCAGGCATGGAACAATGACTCCGATAAACTCACGTTGAAGATCGGCGAAACAGAATATGAAATCTCCGGCTTGGTGAACACCGAAAATGTAGGGAACAACAATGCTCCCACCCAAATGAAGACCTTTGAAAAGGAATTCATCGCCTCTGCTGTCAACACGATTCGTTTCGCCGCCAACGGCACGGTGGGCAAGAGCCGTTTCTTCCTCGACAATGTCAAGATTCGCGTGGCTACGGATGAACCTACATTCAATGTGGCTTCCTCGTTGTCGATGAACACCGTATTAGGTACGTCCGTCAGCAAGACCGCGACCGTAACGGGCCGCAACCTTGCCGAGGACGTTACCGTGACCTGTCCCGAGGGTAACTTTACGGTAGCTCCCGCCACCTTGGCCAAGGAGGCCGTAATGAGTGAGAACGGTGCCGAACTTACCGTAACGTTCAACGGCAGTGTGGCTTCCGATAACGTAACCCTCACGCTTGCCTGCGGCGGACTCACCAAGACTATCGAGGTAACGGCTACGGCGGAAACGGCTACCGAAGTGGAGAATATCGCCGCTTTGCGTGCCGGCGAACTGGAGACCACCACCTACAAGGTAAAAGGAGAAGTGGTGGTTACCGCTGTCGACGGCATCTCCACCTGGGTGCAGGATGCTTCGGGCGCCATCCAGATTTATGGTTCGACCGGCAACATCTACGCGGTGGGCGACGGAATCACCGGCATTTTCGGTACGTTGAAAGATTACAGCGATCTTATCGAGTTGGTTCCTGCCGGCGACCAACCTGCCGCCACCACGCACGGCAAAGTAGTGGAACCGCAGCTGATGACGATAGAAGATCTGAACGAGGCCGGTGCCGCATACAGTTCCCGTCTTATCCGCATCAACGGTTTGACCTTGAACGAAACCGAACAGACCGGATGGGAAGGAGGAAAGAACTACACCGCCACCGATGAAGAAGGCAACGAGATCACGATCCGCACCACGCTTTCCCACGGCAGCTATATCGGCAAGGCTTTGCCCGAAGGTAAGTTCGACCTTATCGCGATTGCCGGTATCTTCAAAGGCGATGTTCAGGTTTCGCCCCGTGTGGCCGAAGATATCATTCCTGCCGGTAGCGGTGATGAATGCGAAGCGCCTACAAATCTGGAAGTATTGGGCGGTGATTGCGCATTGGTTACCGTAAAATGGAAAGGTTCTGCCAACGAATATAAACTGGTGTTGCTTTCCCAAGACGGACAGGACACACTGTGGTCAACAATGCTGGAAGAAACCGAATACACCTTCGGTGGCGAAGTGGAAAAAGATGTGGAATACGGCTGGGCGGTAGCCTCGGTATGTGCTGACGGTTCCCTGCGGTGGGCGAGAGGTGAAAACTTCCAGTTCACCGTGGCGAATGAAAACTTGATGGAACAAATCGTTTTGGGCGTTTATCCCAACCCCAACAACGGTACGTTGTATATCGAACTGGCCGAGAATGCCCGCATGGAAATCTTTACGGTGGGCGGTGTAACCACCCGCAGTACGGAATTGACAGCCGGCAAAAATGAAATACGTTTTGAACAAAGCGGTATTTTCTTCATACGGCTCTCCAACGCCAAAGGTGCCATCGTTAAACGGGTTGTGGTAAGGTAGCGCTTAAACCAACCCCGACGCGCACACGCGCCAAGCGAAGCGGGGCGTTTCCAAGGAAACGCCCCGCTTCGCTTTATATACAGACTATCCGTAACGTATTTTTCCGTATCTTCGCATAAAGGCACTTCCGAGTCTGGCATCCACCGCCGGCTTCACCGAACACAAGGCAAACGACCCTGAACATGAAACTCTGCATAGCCGAAAAACCCAGCGTAGGACGGGAAATCGCCCGCGTGATAGGGGCGACCACCGCCCGTAACGGCTATATGGAAGGCAACGGTTATTGGGTATCCTGGACCTTCGGGCATCTCTGCACGCTCTTCGAACCCGATGATTACACCCCCGACTGGAAACGCTGGCGCATGGAATTCCTGCCCATGATTCCACCTTCCTTCAAACTCAAGTTGATTCCCGAAAAAGGCAGCATGAACCAATTCGCCGTGCTAAGCGACCTTATCGCCCGTTGTCAGGAAGTGATCAACTGCGGGGATGCCGGGCAGGAAGGGGAAGTGATTCAACGTTGGGTCATGCAGAAAGCCGGATGCAAGGTGCCCGTGAAACGCCTCTGGATTTCTTCCCTCACCGAAGAAGCCATACGGGAAGGATTCGCCAAACTCTATCCCGCCTCGGATTTCGACAACCTCTACGCAGCCGGTTCCGTACGCGCCATCGGCGACTGGCTGTTGGGCATGAACGCCAGCCGTGCCTATACGCTTAAATTCGGCGTACCGGGGCAGGTGCTTTCCATCGGAAGGGTGCAGACTCCCACCCTGGCCTTATTGGTGGAACGCCAAAATGCCATCGAGAACTTCAAACCCGAAAAATTTTGGGAACTGCACACCCTTTACCGAGGCGGCTCGTTCATAGGCACCTGCGGGCGCATCACCACCGAAGAAAAGGCCAAGGCTTTGTGCGGTGCCGTAGCAGGAAAGGATATTGAAATCACCAAAGTAGAAAAGAAAAAGGCCAAGGAACATCCCCCCAAGTTGTTCGACCTCACATTGCTGCAAGTGGAAAGCAACAAGAAACACGGGTTTTCGGCCGATCGCACCCTGCAGATTATCCAAAACCTCTACGAAAAGAAACTCACCACCTATCCGCGTGTGGATACCAATTTCCTGCCCAACGACATTTATGCCAAATCGGCCGGCATCCTGCGCGGTCTGACACCTTACGCCTCCTACACGCAACCCCTTCTTGACGGCGGCCCTCTACGAAAAAGCGGCAAAGTTTTCAACGACAAGAAGATTACCGACCATCACGCCATCATTCCCACTGGCGAATTCGCGGCGGCAAGTTCATTGAGCATGGAAGAAAAACAGGTATTCGACATGGTGATCCGCCGCTTTATCGCCGTTTTCTATCCCGACTGCGAATATGCCAACACCTCGGTAATGGCTAAAGTTGTCTTAAAGGATGCTTCTTTGGCCGCAACGAAAACCGATAAAGTGGAATTCAAGGCGAGTGGCAAAGTGATCACCGATCCGGGCTGGCGGGCGGTCTTCCCGGACAAGAACCGGCGGGAAGACGAAGACAAGGACGAAAGGGATGAGACCATGTTGCCCGATTACCGCGTGGGCGAACACGGGCCACACCAACCCGAAACGGTGCAGAAACAGACCCAGCCGCCCAAATACATGAGCGAGGGAGACTTGCTCAAAGCCATGGAAACGGCCGGCAAGATGGTGGAAGACGAGGAACTGCGCGACTTGATGAAAGCCAACGGCATAGGCCGCCCCTCCACCCGAGCGGCCATTATCGAAACCTTGATAAAACGCAACTACGTCTATAAGGACAAGAAAAGGATTCTGCCCACCCCGATAGGGCGGAAACTGATAGAGATAATTCCCAACCGGCTGCTGAAATCGGCCGAACTTACCGGTCAATGGGAAAAAAAACTGCGTGAGATCGCTGACGGGAACTACGCCCCCGCCCAGTTTATGGAACAACTCAAAGGTATGGTGTGCGCCGTGGTGGACGAAGTGCGCCGCACGCCCCGCACCCCATTGGGCGTCCAGGAAGTCCCCGTCCCCGAAAAAGCGGCTGATAAGTTGTTAGAAAAAAAAGTTTCGGCAACCGAAGGCAATTAAGTATTGTTACTATCTTTGACTTTTATAGAAACGGCGCACGCACACTGCGTGGTACATACAGACAAGCCGGAAAACACGAAAATTTAAACGAAAAACGATATGGATTTTACAGCAAAATTGGTTCAGATCAATGAGCCTGTAACGGGGGAAGGAAAAAACGGTCCTTGGAAAAGACAGGAATACATTTTTGAGACTGAAGGGCAGTATCCGCGCAAGATCTGCACTTCGGTATGGGGCGACCGCGCCATCCAAGACCCCTCTATCATGCAGATAGGCAATGTGCTCAATGTGGCCTTCGACTTGGAAAGCCGCGAATACAACGGCCGTTGGTACACCGATGTGCGTCCTTGGAGAATCTCTCTGCCCGGCACCCCGCAGGCCACGCCGGCCAATTTCGCCCCGCAGGGCGGTTATCAGGCGCCGGCGGCCACCGCTCCGGCATCGGCATCGCCCGTCGCGCCTGAATTTCCCACCGCACCCGCCGGTGGAGACGCCGCCGATGACCTGCCTTTCTAAAGGCCCCAAACGTCTGTTTCCTGCCTAAGGCCTCGTTTCCACCCATGAAAACTTCCTCCGCAACCACCCGCTCCGCCGCGCCCGGCAAGTCGGAACCACGGAAAACCGCGCCCGCGGCGGGGTCCGGAAAAGAAAACTTCAAGCCCGGCACATTGATCTACCCGCTTCCCGCCGTATTGGTGGGGTGCGGTGGCATGCCCCGGGACTACAACCTTATCACCATCGCCTGGACAGGGATTCTTTGTACTGAACCACCACTTTGTTATATAGCCGTACGTCCTGAACGTCATTCCTACGGGCTCATTGACCGTTACGGCGAATTCTCCATCAACCTCACCACCGCCGCCATGGCGAAAGTTACCGACTGGTGCGGCGTGAAATCGGGTCGCGACTTCGACAAATTCAAGGAATGTGGACTTACCGTTCAAGCATGTAAGGAAATCAAGGCCCCTGCGGTAAAGGAATCTCCCTTGAGCCTCGAATGTCGCGTCCGCCAAAGGCTTCCCCTTGGTTCGCACGAAGTTTTTATCGCCGAAATCGTAAACGTGTTGGCCGACAAGAGATATCTGGATCCCGAAAGCGGCAAATTCGATCTGGCCAAATCGGGCCTATTGGTCTATGAACACGGAAATTATTATCAAACCGGAGCCCCTATCGGACATTTCGGATTTTCCGTCCGCAAAAAGAAAACGTCCAAACGGTAATCAGCCCCGCACCTGCAGCGGAACTCCGCTTTCGCGCCACAAGGCACGCCCCCATACGTGCAGACAAGAGGAGGCTTCCATGCCCGACACCGCATATGTAACCCGAACCTCGCCGTTTTCCATGGGTTCCTGCAAGAATCGCACGCAGAAACAGGCATCAGGCTTCACTTCCCGGGCATATACCACTTCTATCTGAGACATGCGGTAACGGCTTGTAAAGTCGAAGTCATGCACATCCATCATGCGCTGTATGTAGGAACTCTGGGTCAGATGCCCATTGAAATCGATATCTGAATAACTTGCCTTGAAAACCGCAGGCGCACTCCATGCCGCATCCGGCACCACGCCCGCCTTTTGTTCGGCACGGTTCAAAAGAGGCGGACCGAAAGGCAGTTCCTCTTCGTAAAGCCCGCTTATCGATGCCATTCTTTCGGTAGGCCGTTCAGGACGCATGGCACGTAAGTTCACCATCATCCAATCCGTATAGGCAAAGGCGCGCAACTTTCCACCGATCGGTCTTTCCCTATAGGTAGGCAGGTAGGCGTTTTCCGCCGGATTCTCGGGCGAACTCACCTTGTACACGCGCGGTACCAAAAGCCCCGACAGACGGGGATTCCACGTCTCGATCAACACTTTTTCTTCCTGACAGGGCATATCGGGCATAAAGAGATGTATGCGCCGCAACATCCACGTAAAACCGTCTTTATTGAGCGTGGACACATCGGCTTTCTGCTCTATGGTATGCATTTCGGCCACATCGTTGAGCAGGTCGCACAGAGTTCTTACCCGTAAACATTGACGGATATCGGTATAATGATTGTAAATCCTTACTGATTCGCCGTATTTGCCCGTATTCATGCCACGCGTTTAAATGATTTTGCTCCAGTACAGACTTCTGCCCAAAAAGCGGAAGCCCACATAGCATTTCACCCGCAGTGTCCGGTTATCGTCTTCAAAACGGATAAAACAACGATACGTCTTGCCGGTGGAAGGGTCATAGATACGGCCGTTTTCCCACTGGCCGTTTCTGGCATCATAGCGCAATCCGCGCACGATAACCAAATGCGAAAGGGGAATATGCCGGTAGGCCGCACGGGGATTGTTCACATCGGTACGGGGTTTGCCCAAATCATCGGTAGGCTGCTCCATCCATACAATACGCGCCTCGTAATCGCCATTGTCTGCCTTGTAGAAACTAAGATGCACCGTTTCCTGGCTCCGATGCGCGTAAATCATGTAGGAACCCAAAATATCATCGGGCGCCGTCCGTCCCTTATGGTCGGAAGCCTGCCCCCAAAAAGGCAACAAGAGAAGCAACGCGAGATATCTTTTCCACATAACCGTATGCATCGAGGGTGCGAAGATAAGCGCCACCGTTTTTCTGGCATTCCTTTTCCAGATGAAAATTCCGGAATTCCGCCTCGCCAACACCGCAAAAACCAATCAATAATCTATCAACATGTATTTTATACACACAAACAAAAATATTTGCATCCTCCTCCATTTTTACCGAATTTGCGACGAAACCGCACGCAGGAAACGGCAGGGTAAACGCAATTTCGTATCTTCACCTTCCGGATTTCCATTGAAAGCGGAGGAAACAACAACACATAAAATTGATTTACTGAAAGATGAAAAATAAATATAACGAATACGGTTGGGTGTTGCTCAAAGGCATCGCCATGGGTGCGGCCGATGTAGTGCCGGGCGTATCGGGCGGTACCATCGCCTTTATCACCGGTATCTACGATAAGTTACTCGATTCTATCAAAAGCATCAACGGCCAGAATCTCAAACTGCTTTTCAAAGGCAAGGCCGGCACCTTCTGGAAAACCATCAACGGAGGGTTCCTGCTCAGTCTGGCCATCGGAATCGGGCTCAGCGTCTTTTCGCTGGCTCGGCTCATCACCCTGCTGTTAGACAATTATCCGGTTTTGGTCTGGGCATTCTTCTTCGGCCTGATCGCGGCTTCAACCCTGCTTGTGGCCAAAGATATCCATCAATGGAACTTCAAAACCATTTCCGGTTTTTTGGCCGGTATCGGCATCGCCCTGTTCATCACCTCCGCCACACCGGCGCAAACCCCCGAAAGCCTACCCTTTATTTTTCTCTGCGGGTTCATCGCCATTTGCGCCATGATACTGCCAGGTATCTCGGGCAGTTTCATCCTGCTTCTGATGGGCAAATACGCCTTTATCATGGAAGCGGTGAGGCATCTTGACCCGACGGTTCTCGGCGTATTCGCCATAGGGGCGGTATGCGGTATCGCCACCTTTTCAAGAGTGCTTTCCTATGCCTTGCATCGGTTCCGGAACGTTACCCTGTCGGTACTCACAGGCTTTATGCTCGGATCGCTCAATAAAGTATGGCCGTGGAAAGAAACGGTTTCCACCTACCTCGACAGCCACGGCGTGGAAAAGGCGCTCACCGAAACCAATGTGATGCCCGATACCTTCATATGGCAGGCTGTGCTGTTGGCCGCAGCGGGTTTCCTGCTCGTATGGGGTATCGAACGGCTTTCTCCCCGCAAGGAATAAAGTCTGCATACCTCAACGCATTTAACATTTGTTAACTATTTTTTAACACTCTTTAAGGAATAGTAATAACTGATTATCAATTATTTATATTTTATTTTTTAAGATTCATTTAGATTATGGAGGCCAAGAAAGGGCATTTTGCCTTGCCCGTATGGAAAATTTAGCTAAATTTGCTTTTCGCAATCCAAGCATGGGAAACCGCATACCCCCTGTTATATATATGGAAGCAAGGGTAAAGTGGTGTTCCGTGTCTGGAATTGCCTTTTTGCTAAAATTAAAAGAAATAGAAACAAGTAAAAATAAAAATCCAAATCAGCTTTCTATGAAAAAACTAGCGCTCTTCGTGGTGTCCCTTTTCCTTATGGGAGCAGCCAATATGGCTTTGGGGCAGCGCACCGTAACCGGGAAGGTAACGAGTGCGGAGGATCCGAACGGTGTGCCTATGGTCGCCGTTATGGTGGAAGGAACCACCATCGGTACCTCCACAGACATCAACGGGGTTTATACCTTGGCGAATGTTCCTGCCACGGCCAAGAATCTTAAATTCTCCGCCATGGGGATGAAAGAAAAAATCGTGCCTATCACCGGCGGTGTGGTCAATGTAGTGTTGGAATCCCAGGCCATCGCTCTGGAAGCGGTTCAGATCTCCGGTTACGGGGTAAGGAAAAAGGTGGACAACGTGGGTTCCGCCGTTGCCGTGGGGGAAGACGTCATCAAACGTCAAACCGAATCGAACGTAATCAACTCCTTGCAAGGTAGCGTTCCCGGTATGCAGGTAAGTTCGGCTTCCGGTCAGCCCGGTTCGTCCACCACGGTACGTATCCGCGGTAAGAGCTCCTTGAGTTCGGGCAACAATCCCCTTTACGTTATCGACGGGGTGCCCATCATCACCGGGGCCATGGGGTTCTCGGATTATACGGACGGTCAGGGTACCGACCCGTTGGCTTCCTTGAATCCTGAAGATATCGAAAGCATCCAGTTGTTGAAAGACGCCAGCGCCACCTCCATCTACGGTTCGCGTGCCTCCAACGGGGTTATCGTTATCACCACAAAGAAAGGTCAGGAAGGAAAGACCAGTTTCAATGTCAATGCCAAAATCGGTATCGCCACGCCTCCGTTCGTAAAGAAACGCTTCCAAAAAGTCAACTTGGAAGACTTCAAGACCTTCCTTTACGAAGCCCGTCTGAACAGCGCCATCAACCGTCAGCAACGTATCTATATGTTGGGGAACGAACAACTTATCTGGAATTGGTATGCGAGAGATTCCTACGGTATCGATTTCAAGGAAGGCAGCAACCCCACCTACACCAACTGGTGGGATGAAGTTACCCGCAACGGTATCATCCAGGATTACTCCATCACGGCTTCGGGCGGTACCAAAACCGTTAACTACTACGCATCCGTAGGTTATTTCCAAAACAAAGGTATCATCATCGGTTCCGATTATACCCGTTACAACGCCCGTTTGAACGTGGACGTGAACCCCACCAAATGGTTGTCTTTCGGAACCAGTCTGGCCGGTTCTTACGGTGAAATCAATACCGTTCCTACCGAATTGGCCTACGCCGCGCCTATCTGGGGTGCTTCCATGATGCGTCCGACCGACCCTGTAAAGAACGAAGACGGCACGTGGAACACCACCTCCAATCCCTTCGCATCGGGATACAACCCGGTAGCCTTGCGTAAGGACAAATACCATGACAAGGCTTTCCAACAGCAATATAAAGCCACTTTCGCACCTTACCTGCGTGTGAAACTCTACAAGAACCTCTACGTACAGTCCAAAGTCGGTATCGACTTCGCAATGCTGAAGGAACAGAACGTATGGTCTAAGGTCGTGAACCCGCAAGGCAGATCATTGGGCGGTTTGATGCAGATGGTCGATGAAAGCGTCGCCTATATGAACATCACCAACACCATCAACTGGATGCCCTCCATCAAGAAAAACAACTTCAACATCCTGGTTGGTCAGGAAGCCCAGCGTTTCAACAACTATGAATCCTATATCTCGGGTATGGATTATGTAACGCCCGACCTTATGGAAATCACCAACGCCACCGAAACGGAAGGTTCCACCTACCGTGCTGACGCCACTCTGGCTTCTTACTTCGGTAATGTTGAATACGACTATGACAACCGTTATTACATATCGGCCAGTGTCCGTCGCGACGGTTCTTCCCGCTTCGGCGAAGACAAGAAATGGGGTACGTTCTACTCCGTGGGTGCCAAGTACCGTATCTCGGGTGAAAAGTTCATGGCCGCCACACAAAACTGGTTGAACAACCTCTCTGTCCGCATCAGTTACGGTACCTCCGGTAACCAGAATGTAGGCTACTATCAGGCACGCGGGGTTTACGGTTCCACGCGTTACGGCGGGATCTCCGGTTTCGGGCCTTCACAATTGGAAAACACCGAATTGTGTTGGGAATCGAGAAATAAATTCGACGTTGGTCTGGAGTTCACGATTTTCAACGCCTTGACGGTTGAGTTCGACTACTATAATGACATCACCAAAGACATGATTTTCGCCCGTCCGCTCTCCTATGCCACCGGTTTCGGCTCCATCGCCACCAATATCGGCAAGATGCGCAACCAAGGCGTGGAATTGCAGGTGAATGCCATGATTTTCAATCGCAAGAACTTCAAGTGGAGTTTTGGCTTCAACCTGACCACCAACCACAATACGATTCTGGAACTGCCCGACCATAACGATATCCGCAACGGTACCATCGGTCTGTTGCGCGAAGGTTATTCCTCCGCCCAGTTGTACACCCCTGAATGGGCCGGTGTGGATCCTGCAACGGGTCGCCCCAGATGGTACGGTGCCGATGGCCAGTATGTTTTCAACTACAATGAAGCCGTGAGCCGTTTCGTAGGGACTTCCGATCCTCTGTTGTACGGCGGTATCCAGACCCGGTTCGATTTCTACAACTTTGATATCGGCTTCCAATTCAACTACAACTACGGTAACTACATTTTCTCCAACGACTTGACGTATCTTGAAAACGAAGGTAGCCAGATTGCGCATACCACCACTTATTACGTAATGGAAAACCGTTGGAAGCGTCCCGGTGACCAAGCCGATATTCCGCAACTGATGAACGGCGGTAACAACAACTCGCAGAACTTGAGCACCCGTTACCGTACCAACGGTTCGTATTTCCGTATCAAATCCATCATGGTGGGTTATACCTTGCCCAAGAAACATGCCGAAAAGATTTTTGTAAACAGCCTGCGTATCTACGCCAGCATTGACAATGTATTTACGGCTTGCAGCAAGAATTTCCGCGGTTATGACCCCGAATCGGGCTTGAGCGCCATACAGACCTCGAACTATCCGGTGCCCATCAACTACACGCTCGGACTCAGCGTAGGTTTCTAAAATGTCGATTGAACAAAAAAAGATTTAAAACATGAAAAGAATTCAATATATAGGAGCCATTGCCTGTGCGGCCATCATCCTTCTGTTTTCGTCGTGTTCGAACGAATACTTGAACAGAACGCCCACATCGGCATTGGATACGGAAGTCGTGATGAATGATCCCGACTATGTTTCCGCCACGGTGGTAGGTACGATGAGGTTGATGTACGGCGCCGGCTTCGGCGGTCGTAACGCCACCATTATCGGCGATATGATGACGGATATGGTATCCTCCATCAGAGGTAGCAACGGTACGTTGTTGGATATGGAACGCTGGAACATCGCCGCACGTACCTCCGAGGTTTCCAGTTTCTGGGCGAACGGTTATGCCATCGCCGCTTCGGCCGCCAGAACCATTGAAAGTGCCGAAAAATTATTGAACAGCGACAAGCCTTCCGCCACACAGGTTACCGAACTCCAAAGCGCCATCGCGGCCTCTTTGGTGGCCAAGGTGTATGCCGAATACTTCCTCACGCAATATTTCTGCGTGGCGTATGGTCTGGAAGAAAATTCCCCGTTGAATGACGGTGCGGCGTACAGAATGCCGGGAACCAACACCAACACGGTCGGAATCATTCTTTTGAAAGGAAAGGCATTGGGCTTGACCGATGCGGCGAATATGTCAACATTGGAAGCCACCTACGCCTATATGAACGAAGAAATCGACAGCGCGATTTCCTATTTCGACAAATCGGGCAGCAAAAGTTTCCTATTGGCATCCAACCGTTTCTATCCTACGCTTTGCGCGGCTTATGTAATGAAAGCCCGTATCGCCTTGGCGCAGCACAAATACGAAGAAGCCAAAGGCGCTGCGGAAAACGCCTTGGCCAATCTGCCTTCCGGTGCCACCGCCAACCTCATTTCGAACCCGACGGCCCTTCTGAATGCCTATGGAACCAATCCTTCTTCCGAAGACATCTGGTTGTTGAATTATACCTCTTCCGACAACTTGTCGGCCAACTCCTTGCAGAACATGTTCGACTCTTATGGTTGTAATCCGAGCAACTACGCTTTGACGTTGTTCAAAACCGGCGATATCCGTCGGGCGCTCTATATCGGCAAAGACGAAACGAAAGAAACCGGCGTTTCCACCTGCAAGAAATATCCTAACGAAAACGCAGTATTCAATGTACCTCTGTTGCGTGTTCCTGAAATCTACCTGATTCAGGCGGAAGCCGAAGCGGCTCTTGGCAATCTGGACAACGCGAAAGAACAGCTGCTGAAAGTTCTCGGTGTCAGAGACACCAACGTGAACGGAGATATGGATCGCATGGTCTCCACCTATGGTCTCAACGATGCGTTGGCTATCCGCAAAGCCATCATGGATGAAAACGCAAGGGAATTTCTCGGTGAAGGCCACCGTTGGGCAGACTTGCGCCGTAACGGCATGCGTTTGTCCCGCCCCGGCGACAAAGACAAAGAACAATTCCAGTTGCATTTCACCAATTATCCTTTGGCTGCGTTCGCCTTCCCCGTTCCCTACGACGAAACGTCCACCGAACAATGGAAAAAAGGTCGTGGCATCAAAAACGATGGTTCTTCCGACAATAAAAACTGGAACAATAACGCTTGGGATAGATTGTCCGGCGACATTTACGGTTTTTCCGGAACAGCGCTTCCGATTGAAGGCGGAGATTATAAAAACAACGCCAACTAATTTTCCTTTCCCACAAAAAAACGGTGCATCTTTGATGCACCGTTTTTTTTTACCCTTTTCAAAACTTTATTGACCGTTAATTTGTAACTTCGCGTTGGCGAATTTGTATATAACAATAATTGTAGCCATGACTTTTTTGAGAGGGAACAGGATTTTGCAAAGGATTGCCGGCGTACCTTATATCAATCGCTGGTTTGTCTTTGCTTTCGACTTGGTTATGTCTTGTCTTTGCACAGGTGTCTCCTATCTGATGGTCTGCTATTTCTTCAAACATCCCGTTCAGCCCGCCATTTTATTGAGACTCGTCTGTTTCTGTTTAATAACCAGCATCATCGGTTTCCTGCTCTTCAAAACCTACAAAAATATTATCCGTCATACTTCTTTCCACTCCATCTGGCGTATCGCGGCGGCCTTGTTCCTCAAGATGGCATTTATGGCGGCGGCCTTATACGGTTATCACATTTTCTCCCAGTTCCGCTATCTTATCGCCTATCTCCTTCTCGACACTTTCCTCTCGTTTTCGATTCTGGTATCCTCACGTCTGGTTGTGGTGATCTTTTACCAATACTCCCTCAATGGTTTCAACAAGCTGCAACACAAAGTGCTTATTTATGGCATCGATCCGAAGAACATCACCTTGCCGAGCATACTTAACCTGAATACGCAATCCACCTACACCGTTGCCGGTTATCTGCACTTTGCCAAACGCAAAGACACCTATCCTATCGGCAACCTGCCGGTTTATACGCTCACCAAGATTTCTGACCTGAACGCCCTTCTCGAAAAGGAGGAGATAGAAGGGATCCTCTTTACCCGCCAGGCGGATATCCTGACTGAAAGGAACCGGCTTATCACCTATTGTCTTTCTCATAAGCTCAATCTGCTTACCATTCCGCCTATCGAAAAGTGGAAACGCACCACGCCCACGCTCCGTAAACTTGATATTTCCGACCTTTTAGGGAGGGAAGAAATCCAGATCGATACCCAACAGATAGAGAAAAACCTGAGTGGAAAAACCGTATTGGTTACAGGGGCGGCAGGGTCTATCGGAAGCGAGTTATGCCGACAGATTGCCGTTTTCAAGCCCAGGCGCCTTGTGCTTTTCGATAATTGCGAAACAGGCATCCACAATCTGCGTCTGGAGTTGGAAGAAAAATTCCCCTCTCTGCCATTGGCGGCGATGGTGGGCGATGTACGATCCATTCCCCGTCTCCACTACCTTTTTGAAAGCCATCACCCGCAACTCGTCTTTCATGCGGCTGCCTACAAACACGTGCCGCTGATGGAACAGAATCCCAACGAAGCCTTTATGGTGAACACGGTAGGAACGCGCAATATCGCCCATACGGCACTCGAATACGAGGTGGAAAAATTCGTGATGGTTTCTACCGACAAGGCCGTGAATCCCACCAATGTGATGGGCGCATCCAAGCGTTTGGCGGAAATCTATGTACAAAGCCTTGACCACTGTATCAAAGCGGGAAAACTTTCCGGCAAAACACAATTTATCACCACCCGGTTCGGCAATGTATTGGGCAGTCAGGGTTCGGTGGTGCCTCTTTTTGAAAAACAGATTGCCAAGGGCGGTCCTGTTACGGTAACCCACCCTGACATTACCCGCTACTTCATGACGATTCATGAAGCCTGTCTGTTGGTGCTGGAAGCCTCCACAATCGGTCAAGGCGGTGATATCATGGTGTTCGATATGGGAACCCCTGTAAAGATTGCCGACCTCGCCAAAAAGATGATCCAACTCTCCGGCTACACCACAAACGACATACGGATCGAATATACAGGACTCCGCCCCGGCGAGAAACTCTACGAAGAAGTGCTCAGTTCGGTGGAACATACCCAGCCTACCTCGCACAAGAAGATTCGGATCGCTGATGCCCGGACGTATGATTTCAGTGAACTCGTACCACTTTACGATGCCTTGGCGGAAGCCGCCCTGGCCTGCCGTACCGAAGAAACGGTAAGAATGGCTAAAAATATCGTGCCCGAATATATCAGCAAAAATTCCGTTTATTCAAAATTTGACCGCAAATAAGCCTTTCTGCGGGCTTTTCTCTTGCGTTCCTACTCTTTGTCTGTTTCCGG
>CAZPBB010000010.1:0-30268 GCA_964584745.1 uncultured Bacteroidaceae bacterium | reverse complement strand
CCGACGAGGATGTGAACCTTATCGCCTACGACCTCGGCTTTGAATACCCGGCGCATTTCTCGCGCATGTTCCGCCGCATCACCGGCTCAAGCCCCCGTCAATACCGCACGGAACTTTCCTTGAAGGAATAATTTTGCATGTTTTTTCGTTTTTGCTTATCTTTGCAACCGGTTTAAGGGAGAGGCAAGCGGGGTGTGGAAGACAGAGGGGCGGTTGAGGCCCCTTTTTTGTTGCGGTTCAGACGGGTTTTGTCAGCAACGGCAAGACTTCACAACAGAGATAGGATAAAGAAGATGATAAACAAGAAACAGATACAGGAACTCTTGCAACAGGCGATGGCCGGGATGCCTGCGGACGGGCTGTTCGAGGTGAGCGTGTCGGTATCGCCCAAAAACGAGATAAAGGTTTACATAGACGGCATGCAGGGCGTAAACATCGATAGTTGCGTGTCGATAAGCCGTTATATCGAACAACATCTTGACAGGGATGCGGAAGATTTCGAACTCACCGTATCATCGGCGGGATTGGACCAACCTCTGCGCGTGCCTCAACAGTATGTCAAGAATATAGGCAGGGAAGTAAAGGTAACCGCTGCGACGGGTGAAACCATGAAAGGCGTTATCGAATCGGCAGACGAAGATGGGTTCAGCCTTCAGGTGAAGGCCAAGAAAACCGCCCGTTCCGACAAGGAGAAAAATGTGCAGGAAGAAACGATCCGGACTTTCAGATATCCGGAAGTGAAAGAAGTAAAAATTGTAATTTCATTCAAATAAATAGAACCATGGAAAATCTGAATTTGGTAGAAAGCTTTTCCGAGTTTAAGGATCTGAAAAGCATTGACCGTGAAACGATGATGAGAATCTTGGAGGATGTGTTCCGGGCTATGCTGATTAAGAAATACGGTACGGACACCAATATAGACATTATCGTAAATATTGATAAAGGCGATTTGGAGATATGGCGCAACCGGGTGATTGTGGAAGACAGCGAGCTGAAAGATCCCGTGTTGGAGATCCCTTATTCGGAAGCCGTCAAGATAGAGTCCGATTTTGAAGTGGGCGAAGAAGTTTCGGAAGCGGTTCATATCAGTGATTTCGGCCGCCGCGAAATTTTGGCGATCCGTCAGAACCTGGTTTCCAAGATTCAAGATTACGAACATAATGTTATCTACAAACGATACAAAGAAAGAATCGGTGAAATCATCACCGGAGAAGTGTATCAGGTGTGGAAGCGCGAAATTCTGCTGTTGGACGATGCCGGTGTTGAACTGGTATTGCCCAAGAGCGAACAGATTCCCGCCGACTTTTACCGTAAGGGTGATACGCTCCGGGCCGTGGTACTGAAAGTGGATGTGAAGAACAATACGCCTGTCATCGTGCTTTCGCGTACTTCTCCGGTTTTTCTGGAACGCCTTTTCGAACAGGAAGTCCCCGAAATTTTCGATGGATTGATTACCATCAAGCGCATTGAACGCGAACCGGGAGAACGTGCCAAAGTGGCTGTTGAATCTTACGATGACCGCATAGATCCCGTAGGGGCTTGCGTGGGGATGAAAGGCGCCCGTATCCACGGCATTGTGCGTGAATTGAAAAATGAGAATATCGATGTGATAAACTGGACCAACAATCCCGAGTTGTTGATTACCCGCGCCCTCAGTCCGGCTAAGATATCTTCGATTAAAATAAATGAAGAAGAAAAGACAGCTGAGGTATATATGAAACCCGATCAGGTTTCGCTCGCCATCGGTAAAGGAGGTTTCAATATCAAACTGGCTGGCCGCATTTCAGGCTACGACATCGATGTGTTCCGTGAAAGCGGTGCTTCCGATGAGGAGGATGTTGATTTGCAGGAATTCAGCGATGAAATAGAACAGTGGATTCTTGACCAGCTTACGGCTATCGGTTGCGATACGGCTAAAGATGTATTGGCTATGGATCCTGAAGAATTGGCGCACCGTACGGATTTGGAAGACGAAACCATTGCGGAAGTGAGAAGAATCCTTCAGGCGGAATTCGAAGACTGATTCCGTTTTCTCCCTTAAAAACCGACTGCGAGCGGATACTTGCAGAGAGTAACCCAGAAGAAAAAGATTAATGGCAGAAGAAGCAAAATCGGTAAGGCTTTCCAAGGCCGCCAAAGAAGTGAACGTTTCGGTAGGAACGATAGTGGAGTTTTTGGGAAAGAAGGGGCATGAAGTGGACTCCAATCCAAATACGAAACTGTCGGGCGAGCAGTATATGCTTGTACTGAAAGAATTTCAGTCGGACAAGGTGATTTCCGAAAAGGCACAGGGCGTGCAGTTGGAATCCATTCCCAAGAAGGCTCCGGCCGAATTGCAGGAAAAACCCAAGGCTCCTGTTGAAGAAGTGCCCGAAGCGGTGGAACCGAATGAACTGATTATTAAAACCTCTGAAATAGGAGGAGAAATACCGGTAAAGAAAACCGCCAGGAAAGCGAAAGAGGAAAAGGTCAAGAAAGAGGAAGCGGTAGAGGTTGAAGCCTCGAAAAAAGAACCGGAAGCGATACCGGAACCGATGCCGGCAAAGAAAAAGAAGAAAGCGGCGGAAGAAGAGCCCAAGGAGAAGGAATCCTTCATCGCTCCGGTAGAAGAAAAGGCGGCGGTTGTGGAAGAAAAACCGGTGGCGGAACCTGAAGGACCGGTAGTGGTAACGCCCGAACCGGTAAAAGCCGAGGAACCGGTCAAGCCGGAACCCGAACCGGAAGAAAAACCGAAAGAAAAGGCACAACCGAGATCAACGGAAATTACCGAAGCGGCCAAGAGCCATGTGGCCGGCCCCAAGATACTTTCCACGATGAACGCGCAGGAATTGGATCTGGCGCGTAAGGGAAAGGCGGTAAAACCCGAAAAGATAGAACATGTGAAGGTGGTGGAACCTAAACCGGTGGCAGAATCGGTTCAGGCTGAACCTGCGGCTGAAGAAGGGGCCAAGGAAGACAACTTCATCAAGACCGAATATATCAAGATAGACGGTCCCAAACTTACCGGTATGAAAGTGGACTTGACGCAGTTCGAGCGCAAGCCCAAACCGGTGGCTTCGTCTAAGGAAAATCCCGGTACCTTGGAAAAACGCCGCAAACGTATCAAGAAAGACGGTGCGCAGGGTGCGGGCGGCGGTCAGGCGACGGGTCGCGAGGCTTTGAAGAAACTGTTCGGCAACGACAGTCAGGGACAGGGTGGCGCACGTCAAGGCAAGAACCAGAACCGCAAGAACGAAAAGCAGCGTAATGCGCCCGCGCCCGTAATGGATGAACAGGAAATCGAAAAGCAGATAAAGGAAACGCTGGCACGTCTTTCGCCTGCGGGCAAGTCGAAGACTTCCAAACATAACCGTGAAAAACGGCAGATGGTGCGTCAGCACATGGAAGCCGAAATGGAGCAGGAAATGCGCGACAGGCAGATTCTGAAAGTTACCGAATTCGTAACGGTAAACGAACTTGCCACGATGATGAACGTGCCGGTAACGCAGATTATCGGTACCTGTATGTCATTGGGTCTGTTTGTGTCCATCAACCAACGCTTGAGCGCTGAACCCATTTCGCTTTTGGCGGAAGAGTATGGCTTCAAGGTGGAATTTGTGGATGCAGAAGTGATTCAGGAATTGGAAACCAGTCAGGAAGAAGAAATAGGGGAAGAAGTTCCGCGTACGGCCATCGTTACGGTAATGGGACATGTTGACCACGGTAAAACCTCCTTGCTCGACTATATCCGCAAAACCAATGTGATTGCGGGTGAAGCGGGCGGTATTACCCAACATATCGGGGCATATGAAGTGCAGTTGGAGGATGGACGTAAGATAACATTCCTCGATACGCCCGGTCACGAAGCCTTTACCGCCATGCGTGCCCGTGGTGCGAGAATGACCGATATCGCCATTATCGTGGTGGCGGCCGATGACAAGGTGATGCCCCAGACGGTGGAAGCCATCAACCATGCGCAAGCGGCCGGTGTGCCTATCGTTTTCGCCATCAACAAGGTGGATAAACCCACCGCCGATCCCGAAAGGATTAAAGGAGAACTGGCGGAAATGAACCTGTTGGTGGAAGACTGGGGCGGTAAATACCAAAGTCAGGATATATCGGCCAAAACCGGTATGGGTGTGGATGCTTTGCTTGAAAAAGTGTTGCTGGAAGCCGAAATGCTTGACCTAAGGGCTCATCCCGAAAGACGGGGAAAGGGTACGGTTATTGAGTCTTCCTTGGACAAAGGACGCGGTTATGTGGCCAAGATTCTGGTACAGGATGGGTCGGTTCGCGTGGGTGACTTTATTTTGGCTGGACCTACTTTCGGTCGTGTAAAAGCCATGTATAATGAGCGTAACCAGGCCATGAAAGAAGCCGGTCCTTCACAGCCTTTGCTGCTGTTGGGACTTAACGGTGCACCTCAGCCGGGAGATGTGTTCAATGTGATGACCGATGAAAAAGAAGCCAAGGATATAGCCGGTAAGCGTTTGCAATTGCAACGTGAACAAGGTCTTCGGGCTCAGAAGCATATCACGCTTGATGAAATCGGCCGTCGTATCGCCATCGGCGACTTCAAGGAACTCAATGTAATCGTGAAGGCCGACGTGGATGGCTCGGTAGAAGCCCTTTCGGATTCGTTGCTTAAGCTCTCCACCCCCGAAGTTCAGGTAAACGTGATCCACAAGTCGGTGGGACAGATTACCGAAAGCGATGTATTGCTTGCCTCGGCCTCCGAAGCCATCATCATCGGTTTTCAGGTACGTCCTTCTGTAGCGGCACGCAAGTTGGCCGAAAACGAACAGATCGATATTCGTCTTTATTCCATCATCTACGATGCCATCAATGAATTGAAAGACGCCATCGAAGGGATGCTTTCGCCGGTGATTCAGGAAAAGATCGTGGCCAATCTCGAAGTTCGCGAAGTGTTCAAGATCAGCAAGGTCGGAACCATTGCCGGTTGTATCGTATTGGATGGCCGCTTGGGTCGGAACACCAAGATCCGCATTATCCGCGACGGTATCGTGGTCTATACGGGCGAACTCGGTTCCTTGCGCCGTTTCAAGGATGACGTGAAGGAAGTGATGGTAGGTCAGGATTGCGGTTTGAACATCAAGAATTTTAACGATATCAAGGTAAGCGACATCATCGAAGGCTACGAACAGGTGGAAATCAAGCGTACCTTGTAATTCCGTGGCTATGTGGCGTCGTTTTAACGGATTTGTGGAAAAGGAGCGACTTTTTGCCGGGTGCGGGAAGTTGCTCCTTGCCGTTAGCGGCGGGGTGGATTCAGTGGTGCTGCTGCATCTTATGGTGCGTTACGTAAAGGAAAGCGCATCCTTGACCCTCGGCATTGTCCATTGCAATTTTCATTTGCGGGGCAATGAGTCGGATCGCGATGAAGCCTTTGTACGCCGGCTTGCCTCTTCTTACGGTATTCCGCTTTTTGTTTCTTCTTTTGATACCGGATCCCATGCGTTACGACATGGCATATCGATAGAAATGGCGGCACGGGAACTCCGATACGGTTATTTCTCGGAACTGATGCGGGCAGAAGGTTTTGATGCCTGTCTTTTGGCACATCATGCCGATGACAATACCGAAACATTCTTTATAAATCTCTTTCGTGGCAGTGGTGTAAAAGGTTTACGGGGTATGTTGCCTTGCAGTGGAAGGGAGACGGTGTATCTCCGTCCGCTTTTGTTCGCCCGTCGTGCCGAAATAGTGGCTTATGCGGAGCAGGAAGGATTGGAACATGTGGAGGACAGCACCAACGCCGAACCGATATATCTCCGTAATAAAATCCGTCATTCGGTATTGCCTGTACTGGAAGAATGCTCACCTGGATTTTCGGATAAACTGAACCAGAGCATGCACACTTTACGGGCTGTGGATGCTTTGGTGGAAGACTGGTATGCGGCGGCCTTGAAACGCACGGTTCGCGTCGAAAATATTGATGAAGAAAAAGGTATTTGGCAGGAATTCTTACCGGTCAAGGCGGTGGCCCGTCTGCAACCGCACAAAGTCTTGTTTTGGGAATTGTATTTGCGGGAACGCGGTTTCAGCCGTCAGCAGATAGGGCAGATAGTTGAAAATGAGGAAAAAGGAATATCGGGTAAAACGTTTTTCAATACCGGTGGGACGGGTTTTTTGCTACGTGAACCGGAAGGTTGGAGATGGATGGCGAGGAAAATATCTGGTGCCGGCATGGCAGATAGAGAACCGGCTTGCGGGCAGGAATGTCAAATGATAAGTTGCCGCCAGGACATAAGTCCGGATTCTGACACGGTGTATCTGGATTACGAAAAGTTACAGTTTCCGCTTTATTGGCGGCATTGGCGTCCGGGAGACCGTTTCAGGCCTTTGGGAATGAAGGGGTTCAGGAAACTGAGCGATTTTTTTGGCGACCTGCGTATCGGCAGACGTGAAAAAGACAGAATCTGGTTGCTTTGTTCGGGACAAGACATTGTATGGGTGGCGGGCTATCGTATGGATGACCGCTATAAGATAGACCTTTCTTCCTTGCCGCAAAAGGCATGGGTGGTAAAACTTAAGCAAGCATGAAAAAGGTAAAAGCGGTTTATTTCAGTCCCACAGACACCACCGGGAAAGTGGTTTGCCGCATCGCCTCCCGATGGGCGGAACTTCTGGGGCTTTCTTGCGGGCAGGTGGATTTTACATTGCCATCGGGGCGGGTGCGGCCGCTTGTGTTCGCCGCAGACGAACTTGTGGTGCTCGGCACGCCTGTGTATGCGGGAAGAGTTCCCAATGTATTGTTGAAATATCTGCAAACCATGCGGGCGGAGCAAACGATGGGCGTACCGGTGGTGGTTTACGGAAACCGGAACTACGACGATGCCCTGATGGAATTGCGCGACCTTATGGAGAATGCGGGTATCCGTACCATAGGGGCGGCGGCTTTTATCGGTGAGCATGCGTTTTCGCGCGTTTTGGCCGCGCAACGTCCCGATAGTGAAGATATGGCCAAGATGGATGCGTTTGCCATGCGTTTGGCGCAAAAAACGGCCTCTCTCAAGGAGAACGGTTTGCCTTCGGATCCTGTTGCGGTAAAAGGCGAACCTTTTCCGTACAGAGGATATTATCAACCTCGCGACCGTTATGGATTGGCGGTGAATATTTTGAAAGTAAAGCCTCTGGTAAATGAAAAATGTACCGATTGCAAGCGGTGTGCGGAGGTTTGCCCAATGGGTTCCATCATGCGCGGAAATGTGCGGGAGTATTCGGGCATCTGCATCAAATGCGGCGCTTGTATCAAAAAATGTCCGGAGGGAGCGCGGTACTATTTGGATGAAGGCTATCTTTATCATCAGCACGAATTGGAAGTGATGTATGCCCGTCGTGCCGAGCCGGAATCATTCCTTTGATTCCGCAATCAGTTTTTCCAGTTCTTCCAAGGCCTGATCTTCGGCTACGTTGGCTTTTGCCAACACACCATGGCGGTATAGGTTCACTTTGCCGTTGCCGCACCCGATATAGCCGAAATCGGCATCTGCCATTTCGCCCGGACCGTTCACGATACAGCCCATCACCGCCAGTGTAAGGTTCGGATAGTCGGGGAATCGTTGTTTTACCTGTGCCAGCACCTTTTGTATGTCGTATTTGGTACGGCCGCAGGAAGGGCAGGCGATAAATCGGGTTTTATGGAATTTTATTCCTGCGGCCTGCAGGAGATTGTCGAGTAGTTCTTTCCTCTGACTTTTCGGCTGAAGGCCTTCGATAGTGAATCCTTCTTTTTTCCCTTGCAGCATAAGTCTGCCCAAATGTATGGCGGCATCAAATTTCTGTTGCTCGGAAATCGTGTGTCCCTCAAGGTGGAGGCAGGCATTCTTCCGCTCGTTTTCGGGTAGTGTCCGCAGACGTTTCACGGCGTGGAGAATGGCTTGAGCGGCCGGAATTTCGTTTTCGGGTGTTTCGGTAAGCGAGACCCGTATCGTATTGCCGATACCGTCCGCAAGCAGACTTCCGATTCCGATGGCCGACATAAGGCGGGCGTCTTCACCGTTGCCGGCCTCGGTTACGCCTAAATGCAAAGGATAGCATGCATTTTCTTTGATCATTCTTTCGGCCAGCATCCGCACGGCTTTATCCATGGTCTGCACACGACTTGATTTTATCGAAATCACCAATTGTCCGAAATCAAAGGCGCGGCAGATGCTGATAAATTCCATAGCGCTTTCCACCAAGGCTTGGGGCGTGTTGCCGTAGAGCACGTTCATTCTTTCGGAAAGAGAACCTTGATTTACGCCGATACGGAGGGCCGTGCCGTTTTGTTTGCAACGTTCCAGTAGTGGGGCGATACGCTGGCAGATACGTTCCCGCTCAGCTTCCTGTTCAGCGGCGGTAAAGTCTGTTTTCCCTTTTTTCCGATCGCAGTAGTTGCCGGGATTGATGCGTATCTTTTCTACAAAGTCGGCGGCAGTCAAGGCCGCTTCAGGAAGGAAATGCACGTCAGCTACCAACGGCCCCGTGTAGCCTTGTTGAACCAAACGGTTTTTGATGTTTTCAAGGTTGCGGGCCTCTTTCATTCCCGGCGCGGTGATGCGTACCATATCACAGCCGATATCGAACAAGCGGCGGCATTGCGCCACGGTGGCATCCGTATCAAGCGTGTCGGTGTTGGTCATCGACTGTATCACAACGGGAAAATCGCCGCCCATAAAGAGGTTTCCTATCTTTACGGTACAGGTTTGCAGCCCTTGTTTCATCAAGCGTACGTTATGCGAGCAGTTTCTTTACCAGTTCCGAAATCACCTTGCCTTCGGCTTTGCCGGCCATGGCCTTAGAGGCCATTCCCATTACTTTCCCCATATCTTTCATGTCTTTGGCACCGGTCTGTTCAATGATTTTTTTCAATTCGGCCTCTATTTCTCCGGCACTCATCTGTTGGGGCAGGTAGGCTTCTATGAAACCGGCTTCTGCCAGTTCGTTTTCCGCCAGATCGGCCCGGTTCTGCTCGGTAAAGATGGCCGCCGACTCCTTGCGCTGTTTCACCATCTTCTGCAAGATCTTGATGGCGGTTTCATCCGTCAGTTCTCCGTTGGCGTTCTTGGAGGTCTTGGCTTCCAGAAATTCCTTTTTCACGCCGCGTAAAGCCGCCAGTTTCACGGTTTCATGTGCCAGCATGGCTGCCTTGATGTCATTGTTGATTTGTTCGAACAAGTCCATGGTCTGAAAAAATTATGCCTATAAAAAAAGGCCGTATGGTACACCACACAGCCCATCTTCAAACAGAGGTCTCAAGCAGATTCGAACTGCTGTACACGGTTTTGCAGACCGTTGCCTAGCCACTCGGCCATGAGACCGTTCTCCCCAAAACAAGGGGTGCAAAGTTACAAAATTTTTTTAATCGGCAAAAAAAAACTACTTTTGCCCTTCGGAGATCGTCCGGTTTTGCCGGATGGTTTTCGAGATAAATTATTTAATCACTTTTTAAGAAAGGAAAAGGTATTTAGTATGATCATTGTTCCTGTTAAAGAAGGCGAAAACATTGAACGCTCGCTGAAGAAACTCAAAAGAAAGTTCGAAAAGACGGGCGTCGTAAGGGAATTGAGAAACCGTCAAAAGTTTACCAAACCCTCTGTTGTGGCCAGGGAACGCAGACTAAAAGCCATTTACATCCAGCAGCTGCAAACGAAAGCCGAAAACAGCGCGATGTAAGAAAAGAGGCGGAGCAGCAAGCTCCGCTTTTTTTTTGCCGAAGTACTCCAATGATATGAAACCACTCTTGTTTATCGAAACCTACGGATGCCAGATGAATTTTGCCGATTCGGAAATCCTGGCCTCCATCCTGAAAGAAAGATACGATACCGCTTCCGATTATGCCGAAGCGGATTTGATATTGGTCAATACCTGTTCCATCCGAGACCATGCCGAACAGCGGGTGTTCAACCGCCTCAAGGAATTTGTGGCGCTTAAGAAAAAACGTTCCGGACTGAGAGTGGGGATAGTGGGATGTATGGCCGAAAGGCTCAAGGAAGAGTTGTTGGCTTCCGATCTCGACATAGATCTGGTGGTGGGGCCGGATGCCTATCGGAGTCTGCCGCGTTTGCTGGATGAGGTGGAATCCGGACAGAAGGGTATCGATGTGATTCTCTCCAATGATGAAACCTATCAGGATATAGAACCGGTTCGTTTGGGCGCCAACTCTATTTCGGCCTTTATCTCGATTATGCGCGGATGCCAGAATTTCTGCGCCTACTGCGTGGTGCCTTATACCCGGGGCAAGGAACGTAGTCGAAGTTGGGCTACGATTGTGAACGAGGTGGAAACCCTTGTCAAGGCGGGCTATCGTGAAGTTACGCTGTTGGGGCAGAACGTGAATTCGTATAGGGCCGAGGACGTGAACTTTGCCGGACTGATGCGGCGCGTGGCTTCGATTGATCCAGGTTTACGGGTGCGTTTCTCCACTTCTCATCCCAAAGATCTTTCGGATGAACTGATTGCGGTGATGGCGGAATTCCCCAATATATGCAAGGCGGTTCATCTGCCGGTGCAGTCGGGCAGTTCGGCCATGCTGTCCAAGATGAAACGCAAGTACGACAGGGAATGGTATCTAGGCAGAATCGCTGCCATTCGCGAGAAAATACCGGACTGCGGCATTTCTACCGACATTATCGCCGGTTTTTGCGGCGAGACCGAAGAAGACCACAGGCAGACGCTTTCCCTTATGCGTGAAGTGGGGTATGATTCTGCCTTCATGTTCAAGTATTCGGAACGTCCGGGCACCTTCGCCTCCCGAAATTATCCCGACGATATTCCCGAAGAAGTGAAATTACGGCGTCTCAATGAAATTATCCAACTCCAGCAACAACTTTCGCTTGAAAGCAACAGGAGGGATATAGGTAAGACCTTTGAACTTTTAGTGGAAGGCGCTTCCAAGAAAAATGCTTCGCAATACTTCGGGCGAAATTCACAAAACAAGGTGGTGGTGTTCGACAATCCGCCGTCTGCGGACGGAAAACGGAAGATAGCCGTAGGTGATTACGTAATGGCGCAAGTGGAAGACTGTACGGCTGCCACACTTTTGGGCCGGTTAATCGAAAAAGGTTAACGTACCAGCACTAACTTGATGCTGTGCTGCGCCACCTTCCCGTCAGGGCTGATGGCTTTCATGTGGCAAATATACATGCCTGCCGACAACCGTTTTCCCGTATTGGACGAAAGATTCCAGCGCAAGGGACCTACCGAATAACCGGAAAGGTCTGAAATGCGATAACGCAAATGGGCGACTTGAGTGCCTTGTAGATTGAATATATTGAATTCACAGCGTTCCACGCCGCCACCCACGCCGTTGTGGTTGAAGTAGAAATCAACGTATTCACCCTGTGCCGGATTGGGCGCTACCTTCATGTCGAACACTTTGAACGATGAAGAACCGTCCACATTGAATACAATGGTACGGGTGGTGGAAACGTTGTTGATGTTCCACACTTTGAGTTGTGCCGTATGTCTGCCGGGTTCGAGGTTGGGTAATGGATAGAATAGGGTTCCTTGCTTGTAACTTCCCGTATTATAGCGGAAATGGTTATTCACCACAATCGGTTTGTGCCGGTCATTGTCAAGGATAATCGTCATATCGTGTCCGATACCGGATCCCGTGGTATTGATACCGTGTTTATCGCTTATCTCCGCATACAGGTAAGGCGTTTCGCCCACTGTTCCACCGAGATAATTGTTTTTGTTGATATAGAGGTCAACTATAGGTGCCGCGGTGTCGGAAACGGCATTTTCGTTGAATCCGCCTACGATAATGTTGTCAAAACTGCCGTTGGCATCGCTGTTTTCGGAATAGGCATAATAACTGATACGTCCGTTGCCGAAGTTGTATTGAATGTCTTTCGGCACGATGAAGCTAAACGAAAACAGACCGTCGTTCACCTCCGTGATTCCTTGGAAAAGCAGGCTGTTCTGGTCTGTATAGTCAATAATGGAATTGTATTCATTTTCCCGTGGGTTATAAAGCCCGAGCGTGGATTTGACAACGGATTTATCGTAGATCTTTACAACCAGCGTTCCGTTGAAATCTTCTATCCGCGTACGGTCATGACGTACCACTTGTCCTTCGATGGTAATGTCGGAGAGAGCCTTCAGGGTATCTAAATCTGCCGAACCTATTTCTTTTCCGTTGATCCGGAGCGTTTCTATGTTATGTTCGGGCAAAGCCACTCTCAGCGCAGGATCCCCCAATAATAAAAATTTGTTTGTACCGCTTTGATTGGAGGTGGTTTTGGCATACAGGAAAGCTTCGCCGATAGTGGAGATTTTCCCTTCCGATTTATTGATGAGGCTTTCGGCAAATCGTTTCTGTATATCTTCGATGGCAAGTGTGGTGGCGATACGGCTGGTGGCTACCGTTGCAATGGTGCCGGCATGTGCTTTGAGTACGCTGCGTTCCGCGCCTGAAACCTGATTGATTTGGTCGAAATAGGCGAAAGTGCAGGAAGAGGCCATCATGATGGGAAAGGTATAACTGGTTTTCCAGTTGTCGATGATATCGTTGGTCAGTATCTTTTCATCTGACCATGAGTTCCAATTGCTATGTCCGTAATAGCCGATAAAGAGACATCCGTTTTCCACTTGTTCGCGTATGGCGTCTTCCAGTTCGGGGATCCGGTTCGTTACCGAAGAGGTTTCACGTGTGTAATTATCCGAATAGAATTTGTTGAGATGGATATAAGGAATATTGTTTTGAATATAATCATGGGAGAGGATCATGTTTTCCATGTTTTTTTCAAATCCATCATCGGTAACAAAAGTCAGTTCGTTCCGCCAGCTGCCGAAATTTCCCGACTGATTGGGTTGGCTCGGATCATTTACATAGGAGCGGCTTGAATAGATATCTATCTTTTCCACCATGTTCTGCGCTTCTTCCACCGTGTGTACAGGCAAACGTCCTATGGCTACTTCCAGTTTGCCACGTGGAGCGTATCTTTCGGGATCGGTGCCGGCATTGTCTTCCAGATATCCGAAATTGTCTTCGGAAGGAGTTTCCGCACCCTCGATATCGTTGCCATAAGATTCCAATGTGGGAACAAAATCCGACACGCTGCCCAGAAGATTCTTGTAGTCGTAAGAGGCCGCTCCCAAAAGCAACAGAGAGGTGGGGCGCTTGTCTTCATCGGATCTGTCGCGGAGGTGTTTGAGGAACAGTCGAATGGCGGACGGATCTTTCGCGCCTGATGAAAATTCGTTGTAAACTTCTTCGGTAGTGGCTGCATAAGCCGTGATCCCGTCTCTCTCCCGATGCAATTGGACTATCTGTTTCGCTTGTTTCAGAAAGGCAGGATAGGAAACCACAACGAATGAGATGTTGCTCAGTTCGTGCAGGTTTTGGGCTGGGGCCTTGCCTATGAACAGCGGAGAAAGGCAACGGTTGGGATCAAAGGCGATATATTCGTGCAATTTCCCATCGGCACGCGTTGCAAATCCGATCCGTTCCGGAGTTTCTTCTATAAGGGAAAGCCGGGAAATATGATAGATATCGGTTATATCCCAGATTTGTGTGCCGGCTGGCGCTTCTACAACAAAACGGGCGTTTTTCTGGATGGCTTCGGGATGCCGGAATTGAAACTGTCTGTCCGATAGTTTGAGCCGACGGGTGTAGAAAAGGTCTATATAGTCCAGATAACCGGATCCGGCGCTGCCCGTTTTGTTGAAAATAAGCTTTACCGTACTGGTGTTGCCGGTTACAGTTACAGAGGTTTTGATACTTTGGTGGTTGGAGCAACGCTTATCGGATGTTTCGGAAGGATGATGGATAAGGAACGATTGGTCTTCGAAAAGAACTTGGAAAGAGGCGTTTCCGTTCATGTTTGTAACCGCTTCCGTGGTTACAGTCATCAAGGCTTTTTCTCCGGCTTTCGGATTGGGTGTGTTCAAGGAGATGTTGCGTTCGTGGCCGGAAAACGAGAAACTTTCTCCCAGCCATGTATAGCCGCCGTAACAAAGGTTCTCCATATTCATTTCGTGGCGGACATGCTCCGGAAAGTAGTCCAGTCGAATAGGATTTTCAATGGTTTCGGGGGAACGGTCTTCCACGCGATGCGCTATTTCGGCATGGAGGCTTACAAAATAGAAAGTGGAATCGCTGTAGTTATGTGGAATATAACGGAAAGATCCGTTTTCGTAGATCCAGCGGTGGGGGGATTCTCCGAAAAAGAGAAAATAATCGCCCGGTCCGAATTTCCCATCACCTCCATCGTGAAGTTGGATGGGAAGCGGGCTCAGGTCATCGTAGGTTTCAGGAAGGTTAAAGGTAGGCAACATGCCCGAAACATTTCCATATAAGGCGAGTCTTTGCGAGGCGATTTCGTTGTCGAGCAAACCTCTCGCCACAAGATCTTCGAAACTTATTTTGTAGATGCCGTTTTGGCCAACCGCCACTTTGAGCGTTTCTCCCAAGGCCAAGACCGAATAACTTTTTTTGAGGGCGGGATCAGGATAAGATTGCGCCTGCAATGGACCTGCTGCCGCAAAAGAAAATATCGACAGAAGAAAGATTGCTTTCAGTTTCATATACAAACTCCGGGGCTTGAATTCAAAGAGCCGGAATATCCAAAGATAAGCAATTTCGGAGATTCAGCCAAAGCCTTTCGGATTGAAATCTGTTCTTGATCTAAATCTAAGAACGGGCGTAAGGAATGGCTGATAAATCGCAGAAAGCCTTCCGCTGAAACTTGAAATGGCCGGCAATGCCCACCATGGCGGCATTGTCGGTGGTAAACGAGAAGGGGGGGATAAAGGCTTCCCAACCATAGCGCGCGGCATATTGTTCCAATTGTTCGCGCAACAGGGAATTGGCCGAAACGCCGCCCGCAATCGCCACCTGCCGTATGCCAGTCTGCCGGCAGGCCGATATCAGTTTTTCGAGCAGGCAATCCACCACGGCTTTTTGCACCGAGGCACAGAGGTCGTTGAGGTTTTGGGTAATGAAGTCGGGATTTTTCTTGAGCCCGTCACGTACCAGATACAGAAAAGAAGTTTTGAGTCCGCTGAAACTATAGTTCAAGGCGGGAATGTGCGGTTTGGCGATTCGAAAATGTTGCGCATCGCCTTCTTTGGCAAGTTTGTCTATGACAGGGCCTCCGGGATAGGGCAAGCCCATTATTTTGGCGGCTTTGTCGATGCACTCTCCGGCTGCGTCATCGATTGTGCCGCCCAAAACCTTGAAGTCATCGGGACTGTTCACCTGTAGGATCTGCGTGTGGCCGCCCGATACAAGCAGGCAGAGAAATGGGAATCGCGGTACATGGCTGTACTGTGGCGTGCGCAGGAAATGCGACAGTACGTGTGCTTGCAGATGGTTCACTTCTACCAGCGGAATATTCAGCGACAGCGCCATGGCTTTGGCAAATGAAACGCCGACCAGCAAAGATCCGAGCAATCCCGGCCCTCGTGTAAAGGCGATGGCGTTGAGCTGCCGTTTGTCGATGCCGGCCGTCTTGAGGGCGGTATCCACTACCGGAACTATATTCTGCAAATGCGCCCGGGAAGCGAGTTCCGGTACTACGCCACCATAGAGTTCATGCACTTTTTGTCCGGCAATCATATTCGAAAGCAATAGGTCATTATTCAGCACGGCGGCCGAAGTATCGTCACAGGAAGATTCTATCGCAAGTAGGTAGGCCATACGGAAAATAACTAAACGGTTTTATTCTTCGCCGAACTTGGCGTAAATTTGCAATATACCCATCGCGTTTGGCGGAAGCGGTATCATCAGGCAAATTTACTGAAAATTGAAGAAAAAGGTTCTCCGACGGATAGGCAAGACGGTTTTGTGGACATTGGCGGGTTTGCTGTTCCTGCTGTTGTTCATGGGCGGTATGGTGCATACCTCTCCCGTTCAGGGAATCATTGCCAGAAAGGTGGCGGTTTCTCTTGGACAGTTCGCCGAATGTGAGGTGCATCTTGCCAAGCTTGATATCAATTTATTCAAACGGGCGGTTACGGCGAGGGGAGTTGAGGTGTTCGACAGTCGGAACAACCGCACCGTGTTTGTGTCGGAAGCTTTGGCCACGCTCAAAAGCTATAACTTCAGATCCCCCTCATTGTCTTCGCTTACGCTTTACAATCCCCAAGTGGAGATTCGGCGTTATCAGGGCGATACGATTTCGGATTTCAAGCGGGTATTGAAGAAAATAGCGGCCATGCCTAAAAAGGATACGGCGTTGCGTAAGGCCTTTATAATAGAAAAGGCGCGTCTCTATAACGGAAAGTTTCTTTACGATGCCCAGGATGCCGCTTATGCTTCCGAAGGAAAAATCGATTTCAAACATGTCGGATTGGAAGCGGTCAACCTGAATGTGGAGAATTTCTATTCCCGGTGCGGCGTGGTGAGGGTAAAGGTAAACCATGTGCGGTGTAAGGAAAAAACGGGTTTCAATCTCAAGGGGCTTTCTGCGGATATATATGTGCGGCGTGGCGAGGTGCATTTCTATGGAGCGCGTTTTCAAACGCAGGGAAGCAAGGCGAATCTGCGCTTGTCTTTGGTCGCTTCGACGTGGAAATGCTATCGGGACTTTGTGCGGAATGTAAATATGGAAGGCGAAATATACGCTTCGGATCTTTGGTTGCAGGATCTCGGTTATTTCGCGCCTGTTTTCCAATCGATGCCGCAACAGGTATCGTTGGCCGGCAAGGTGAATGGCCCGGTTACGGATCTGGATTTACGGAATTTGCAGTTGGCATATGGCAAGACAACCCGTTTAAATGCCGATGCCCGCTTGACAGGCCTGCCTAAAATCAAGGGAAGCCTTATTAGTCTGCATCTGAAACAATTGAAAACTGAAAAATCCGACTGGGAAAGTTTCGTTCTGCCGCACGATCGAAGATTGGCGCTTCCGGGAATGTTTTCTGCGTTGGATCAGGTAAATATCAGCGGTACTCTTATCGGTGGCAGGCAACAGTTCGTGGCTGACATGAACATCGCCACCAATCTCGGCTCGGTACGGATTGACCGCACTTATGTGGATACCCTCGGTTCCGGTCGTGTTTTTTGGGCAGGCAGGGCAACGCTTGCCGATATCCGGCTGGATAAGATCTTGCACAACGACACTTTGTTCGGTAAAGCCGATGTGGAAACCGATTTCCGTTTGGCCGGTTCAGACCTGAAAGAGATGTCTTATGTTTTTGGGGGAGAGGTGGGCAAGTTGGAGATAGCCGGAGATGATGTCGGTCCCGTTTTTTTCGAATTGGATGTCCGTCCGAAATATCTTCAGGGTTATGTGTCGTGTGATTATCCTGAATTGGACTTTACGCTTGACGGTACGCTTGACCGAACACAGGCTTTGGCGCAGACGCATTGCGAATTGGATTTGCGTCGTATCAACCTGCAACCTTTGCATCTTTTGGGTGACACAGGGCGTTTTACGCTCAAGACCCATATCGTGGCAGACTATGCGGGATATGGAAAAGGTATCGAAGTAGGCGATATCGTTATGGAAAGCTTGCATGTGCGCCGGTTGGGCAAAGACTATTCCCTTCCCCGTTTGAATGTGAAGGTGAATAGGGAAGATACCCTGCACCGGGCACTCAGGATCCGTTCCTCCTTGTTGGATGCCGATGTTACGGGACGTTGGAATTTGGTGAGCCTGAGAGCTTCCTTGGCGCAGACATTGTCGGCGAGTATGCCGAATTTGGGAAAGAGGATCCAAGAGCCTGACCCCAATCCGGTCCGATCCCTTTCCGTGCAGGATTTTGATTTGCATCTCAGGCTTAAGGATACCGATCCTTTGATGGCCGTTCTATATCCTTCTTTATCGTTGCCGTTGGGTTTGGATGTAAATATGGAATACGTATCCGAGCGTGAAAACGGATGGGTGGAAGTGAAAATTCCCTATGTGCAGTTTGGTAAGCTTGCCTATATGGCAGGAAAAGTGGATGCGTATGTGGACCGCGAGAATTTCGATTTGTGTACGATGGCAGAAAGGTTGTATCTGGACGACAGCATCGCCATGAACGACTTTTCGGTACATTTCAAAAAAACGGATTCAAACACTTTGGACTATACGGTTGGCTGGGGACGCGACAGTCTTGCCCTGCAAAAGACCAACGCGGTGCTGGGCGGACGGTTGGATTTTTTACAGACAGGCGATATCCGGATAGGCATGCAGGATTATAATCTCCTTTTGGGCAACAATGAATGGAAAAGCTATCCTGACGGCTATCTGTTGCTTGCAAAAGATTCGATCGTGATGAACCGTGTGGGAATATATGCAACCGGGACATCGGGTGGAATTATCATAAATGGGGAATTGTCGCGGCGGGAAGGTGCCGTGCTGAAAACCGATTTTTCGGATTTCGACCTTGCGTATCTCGAATATTTCTTGCACAAGACCCATATGAAGATAGATGCCAGATTGAACGGTGGGTTGGAGATGCAGGATTTCTTCGGTAATTTCTTATTCAAGGCGGGATTGCGTCTTGATAAGCTTACCGTGAACGGACATTTGTATGGAGCGGGTCTGTTTACAGCGGCTTTTAGTAAAAACGAGGCTGTACAGGCAAGTTTCGAAGTGAGAGATTCTTCACGGAAACGTCCGTTTTTGTCGTTGACGGGCGGATTTTATCCCAAACAGCAGAAAAAATTGGATTTCAAAGGTTATGCAGATAATCTTTCGGTGGCTTTCCTCAGCCGTATATTGGCATCGGTGGCCGATAACCTGGAGGGTACCGTAAGCGGCGACTTGCGCATCGGCGGTGTATTGACGAAGCCTGAATTATATGCTTCCGTTACCGCTCGGGATTTTGCCGCCACCATTCCCATACTGCAGACCCGGTACAGGTTTTCCAATCTTGGATTGGAACTCACGTCGGATAAGGTAGAGTTCAAGCAATCCATCTTTTATGATCCGGTATTTGAAACCAATGGAAAAATAACAGGAAGGATCTTGCACCGCAATTTCAAAGATATGCGGCTTGATTTGGGGCTTTCATTCGAAAAATTGTTGGTATTGCAGTCCAAACGTTCGCCCCGGCTGCCGTTTTGGGGTACCATATTCGCTTCCGGCAGCCTCGGTATCACAGGACCGGTCGATGATATTTCGATGTTGTTGAATGCAACGGTGGAAGACAATTCGGATATTTCTTTCGATTTTTCCAATCCTTCAGGAGGAACGGGTGTGAATTTCATTACGTTCAAAGTGCCTTCGGTGCAAGTAAAGGATAGCGGAAGCATTTCATTGGAGCAATACTACTTCCATAACCGGGCGGCGATGCGTCGGAAAGGCAGGTTGACGATGGATCTCAATATGAACGTCACCCCCGGTCTCGCCGTTTCGGTATTGTTGCGCAACACGGCCATGAACGGAGACTTGAAAGCTACCGGAAAAGGGTTGTTGCGTTTGCATATGGCGGAAGGCAATCCCCAGTTGTTCGGTACCTATACGATCAGCGATGGAGAATTTGATTTTTCAATGGTCAACGTTATCAACAAGCGGTTTGCTTTGAAGGAAGGCGGTACCATTTCATGGGTAGGGCCGATGACGGATGCCCGCATTAACGTGCAGGCCGGTTATCAAACCAAGGCCAGTCTCTATCCGATACTGGCTGCTTTCGATCCGGGCAACGAGAGCCGTTATAAGCAGAAAGTGAATGTAGAAAGCCAAATCCTGCTTTCAGGGCGCTTGCTCAATCCCGATATCGGATTTAATATTGATTTGTCGAATACAGACGAAGATACCAAAGACAAATTCCGTGCCATCGTAAAAAAGGATGACGAGGATGAAATATTGCGTCAGACCTTTTCGCTTTTGATGTTCAACTCCTTTATGACGGTGGAGGGATCTTCCACCAATGTGGCGAATACCGCGCTTTCTTCTTCATCCGAAATATTGTTCAGCCAGTTCAACAACTTCCTTTCCAAACTTACCAACGATTTCAATATCGGCATCAACTATAAACCTGGAACGACGGAAAGCAATTCAGAATTTCAGGTGATGATGTCGGGGCAGTTGTTCAACGACCGCTTGGTTATCAACGGCAATCTCGGTGTGTCGGAAAATAATCCCGGTAATACGGCCAGCGCCACTACGGTGGTGGGGGATGTGGATATAGAATGGAAGTTCACGGAAGAACTCCGTCTGCGTGGCTTCAATCATTCAAACGATGAGGACCTTACCAAACCTGTCAATTCCTATACGCAAGGAGTGGGCATCGTGTTCAGAAGGGATTTCGACAATGCAAAGGAATTTCTGTACGGTACGCGCCCCCGCCGCACCAAAGAAGAGCGTAGGGCGGAAAGGCAGAAGAACAGGGAGATTAGAAGAACCAAACATTCACGGGAATAGATTAACGGATTTTCCGCATAATCTTGTTCCAGCGTATCTTTTTGAATCCGGAGGCGTCTTTGTTCCACGAGAACCAAACGATAAAGGCTTTCCCCACCATGTGATTCTCGGGAACGAATCCCCAATAGCGGGAATCGGCTGAATTGTGCCTGTTGTCTCCCATCGCCCAATAATAATCCATCTTGCAGACATAGGTATCGGTGGCTTGCCCGTTGATGAAGATGGTGCCATCGGCGTCTATGCGAAGTGTATTGTTTTCGTGGATACGGATCAGGCGTTCATAAAGCACGATGTTTTTGGCCGTGATATGCAAGGTGTCTCCTTTAGCCGGAATATAAACGGGACCGTAATTATCTACATTCCACGGATAATCGGCGGGGCTGAAGGGGAAAAGCCGTCCGTCGCCCAATCCGGCCATTTCCATGACAGGTTCCACCGCTTCCACACCTGGCAATGCTTTCAACTGCGTTACCATTTCTTCTGTGAGGGGAACAGAAGCGTAGTCGGGGTGAAAGAGCATCTTGAGATCATCGTTGGATACGCCCATCTCTTTCCATATCCGGTTAGGAACCACGGCGGGAGAGGGAAGAATACGATAGTTGAACTGCAACAGCGGCGGATTTTCCGCCCTCTTTCCGTTTATAAATACTTGGCGGTTACGAATCTGAACCGTATCGCCGGGCAGACCGATGCAACGTTTCACAAAATTTTCACGCCGGTCAACGGGGCGGTAGGTGATGCGGCCGAAGGTGGCCTTATCGTTCCATACGCGGTTTCTACCCACTTCCTTTACCAAGGTGTGATAACTGATATTGCTTTGGAAAACGCTCGATACCGTGTCGCCGTCAGGAAAGTTGAAAACGATTACATCGTTGTGTTTTATTGTACCGAACCCTGGCAAGCGGTGGTAGGGCAGTTGCAGCCAGGCAAGGTAAGAAGGTTTGTCTTTGGTAAGCGGCAACGTGTGCTGTACAAAGGGAAATGAAAGTATGGTCTGCGGGACTCTGGGTCCATAGGCCACCTTGCTTACAAATAGAAAATCCCCCACGTTGAGCGATTTTTCCATTGAGGAAGATGGAATCACAAATCCCTTGAAATAGAAGGCGTGGATAATCAAAACGGCAGTGAGGGCGAACACGATGGTATCGAACCATTCGCGGGCGGCCGATTTCTTTACCGGCGGCAGGTCTTTGGCGCACTGGAATCTTGCCTTTTTCTTGAAGTACAACCAAGGAAAATAGATAAAAAAGAACGCGCAGGCGCAAAAACAATCCCCTATCGATCGGCGTTGGTAACCGTAAGCGGTTTCCACGCACAGCAACCAGAATACAAAAACGTTGATGAACGGTAGAAAAAGAAATGGAAAATAACTGTACCATTTTACTTTGAGCAACTTGATCCAAAGCCATTCGCCGTAAAACGGAATCAAAACGAGCCAGGGATTCCGGCCGGAGGTTGAGAAAACGCCCCAAAGCGTAGGTAAAAGGAGCAGTTTATAAACAATAACAAGCAGAATCCATATCATAGGTTCGGGCAACTATTTTTTCGATCGTTCCAATACTTCGTCTATCATGCCGTATTCGAGGGCTTCCTGTGCGGTCATCCAATAATCGCGATCGGCATCCTGGTAGATTTTGTCGTAAGATTGACCGCTGTGTTCGGAAAGGATATCGTAAAGTTCTTTTTTTACCTTGAGGATTTCACGGGCTGTGATTTCGATATCCGAGGCTTGGCCTTCGGCGCCGCCGAGCGGTTGATGGATAAGTACTCTGGCGTGTTTCAAGGCCGTGCGTTTCCCTTTCGCTCCTGCGCAGAGCAGCACCGAACCCATGGAGGCCGCCATGCCGGTACAGATTGTGGCCACATCGGACGCCACGTACTGCATCGTGTCGTAGATGCCGAGACCCGCATATACGGAGCCTCCCGGCGTGTTGAGGTAAAGCTGGATGTCTTTGCCTGAATCCACCGAGTCCAAGAATAGGATCTGCGCCTGGATGATATTGGCCACTTCGTCGTTGATGGGCGTACCCAAAAACAGGATCCGGTCCATCATCAGGCGCGAAAAGACATCCATCTGCGCTACGTTCAACTGACGTTCTTCGATAATGGTGGGTGATATATAAGCGCGCGTATAGGCGTCGAAACGGTCAAGGCTCAGGCTGCTGATGCCTTTATGCCCCATGGCGTATTTTCTGAATTCGTTGTGCATGGGAGAAAAGGATTATTTGTTTTTCTTTTCTTCGGCTTTCTTGAGTACTTCCACAAACTCGTCCATTGTAACCTCTTGGGTTCTTACTTTGGCCTTTTCGCGGAAGAGGGCGGTAAGTTTTTCTTCAAAAACCATATCATACACCCGTTTCACTTCTTCCTGGTTCTTCATCATCGAATCGATGAACATGTCGATGCGTTTCCGCATCTCTTCGTCTTCCGACTGCACGGGGAAATATTGGGAGAGCACGCGATCCCTGTAGAAAGCGCGCAAGTCCTCCGGCTCAATCTTTACCGTGTATTTTTCGGTAATCTTGTTTTGGATCAGTTCCCAACGCAGGGAGCGTTCAATCTGCTTCATTTCTTCGGCGGGAATGTCCGTTACAGGGGCTTTCTTTTCTTCTTCCGCCTGACGGTTGCTTTCGGAAAGGATCCAGCGTTTGAGAAAGTCTTCGGGCAAATCGAATTTGGTTTGATCGATAATGCCGTCAACGGTATCGACAAAGAGTTTCTTGTCGGTGTTCTGCACGTAATATTTGGCTATATCGTTGCGCATGGCTTCGCGGAAACCCGCTTCGTCCTTGATATCTTCCTGCGGGAAGGCTTTCTTGTAGAGGTCCTCGTTCAATGCGGCCGGTTCCACATGGGTAATGCTGTCGATGTGGAAACGGAATTTGGGCGCGATGCCAGCCAGTTCATCTTCCTTGATACGGAGCATGGAAGAGAGGTCGGCCTTATTCTTGAAAGCCTTTTGGATTTCAAAATCGATATCGTTGCCCACGCCTTTGCCGATAAACTGTTTCTGGATGGTCTTGAGTGCGATAAGGTCAATGGCGATAGAAGTCTTTACATTGATGCCGCCTTCTTTGACCTCGCCTTCTTCGGTGAGTTCGGACAATTCCCCGCCCAACGTGTCTTCCAGCGCGGCGGCTTCGGGGCTGCTCACCACGCCATAGCGGCGGCAGATGGATTCCTGATGTTTGTCCACCATTTCGTCCGAAACGGTGATTTTGTAGCTGTCTACCTTCACTTTTTCCAGTTCCACATCGAATTCGGGCGCGATACCGATTTCGAACCATACCACAAAGGTGCCGGGATTGTCGAAATCGACCTCGCTTTTCTTTTCTTCTTCGGGAACGGGCAGGGCATGACCGAGAATGTTGATTTTATTTTCCCTGATATAGTTGTCGATGCTTTCCGCAATCAGTTTATTTACCTGTTCCATCAAGATGGCTTTGCCGTACATCTTCTGGATGAGCGATGCCGGAACCTGCCCTTGGCGGAAGCCTTTCAGTTGTACTTTGTGACGATAACTCTTCAATTCGGCGGCAACCTTTCCTTCGTAATCCTGGGGAAGGAGTTCCAATTTCAAATAGGCGGAAAGCGTGCCTTTGGGTTCTTTCGTAATAGTCATTATACAGGTGGTTTAAAATCTGAGGGGCAAAGGTAATCTTTATATGCCAAAAAAGAAAGGAGCGCTGTCTGTACAGGATCTGCCTTTCTTTCCGGATGCAACCGTCCGTAAATGTTTCAATGTAAGCCGGGCGGGATAAACATTGCGAAGCCGGGGGTATAGGATGTTTCCGATAGGTCTAAGATTGATTTAAAACAATTACCTTTGTCTTTCGGATAAAACGGCCCGATGGGCCGTAAGATAGAGATAAAAATGCGTTTTTTATTCAGAACCAGTGTTTTATTGGGTATCTGGGGAGCGTTTTCCATAGGAAAACTGCTTGCCCAGCAGGCAGATCTATCGGTATTCTCCTCTGCCGGAGGCAGCGAAAGCGTGCCCTGGGGTGGAGAAATTGTGGAATGTTATTGGAACATAGGGGAAACCATTACGGAAACCTTTGGCACAACACCCGATTTTGATGCCTCCAGAAAACGTCTTACGCAAGGTTTTGAACAAGGGGAGGGATTTATCGAAGACCCTCTGGCTACCATCATATTGGAAGAAGGAGAAGATTATCGGGCGGAAATCTATCCGAACCCGGTTCGCCAGACGCTTTATGTCCGTCTTTGGGATGAAAGCAATCGGGAATACACACTTTCTTTACATAACCTGCAGGGTGTCAGGCTCCGTTATGTTGAAGGCCTACGGGCAGGGGTGCATAGCCTGAACATGTGGGATTTGCGTGCCGGTGTGTATCTGTTGGAGGTGAGGGCGGGTAATGCCGTTAAGTCTTTTAAATTGATAAAAGTATCGTGACTATGAAAAGTTTTTGCCGTAAATTTTTCGGAATCATTGCTTTAATAATGGGGCTATCGGTAGGGATGAAGGCTGCCGACGTGCCGGGAGCCATCAAGTACCAGGCCGTGTTGCGGGATGTTAATGGAAAGGCTTTGTCGGGCAAGGAAAACATCAATCTGCGGATAAGCCTTCGGTTGGATGATCCTGTTTCGGGTCAGATTGCTTACAGTGAAGAGCATAGGGCGGTAAAAGCCAATGCTTTCGGTATAGTGAATCTTGAGATAGGGCGGGGTACGGTGACTTCGGGCACTACGCTCAACAATGTGGCTTGGGATGGACACAGTGTCTATATTCAGATAGAAGTGGAAACCGACGGCAGCGGTTTCACGAACATGGGTACATCAGAGTTGCTTACCGTGCCCTATGCCTTTATGGCGGGTAATGTGGGAGGGAGACAACTTTACGATAACCTCGGTGATAATTTCCTTCCTAAGTACAATGCCGCCAACCACACTTTGGTGAATTCGGGGCTTTCCCAAACCGGACGGGCCTTGAAGGTGGACGCATCCTCGGTTACCTTCCTCAATTCGGCGGAAGGCAACACCGGCTATACTTTTCCTTCCGCCGCCGGTAAAAGCGGTCAAGCGTTGGTGCTTACCGACAATATGGGGACGCTGGGATGGGGTAACGCTGGAGGAAGCAGTACCGGCGGTCTATCGGGCGATCTGGACGAGAATGAAGACGGAAAGTTGATTTATTGGAACTATCCTTTGGGAAAATTATCGGCGGCTCCCATCACTTACAGGTATTCTTCCGACAAAGGTTTTTCATTGACAGGCGATATGGAGATGACCGGTAACCTGACTGTGGGCGGGATCATAAAAACCCATGCTTCCGGTGTGGAAATAAACGGCACCGTGTCGGGTAACAACAATCTTCTGACCAACGATATGGGGGATGCGCAAATTTGGATTGGAAATACACAGAAACCTTTGATACCAAGAGTTTTGAGCGGACATGTAAAAATGGACAATACCGGTAAGACAACCTTGAACCTTGCATGGAAGGGATTGAAACTTATTCCCGGTAACACCGCTTCTGGCGCACCTGATACGGTGGCGCTCGCCGCCTCTTTGGGTGATTCGCTCTGGTTGCGTAATGCCGAAGACGATCTCTATGCCTTTAACAAGGGTAGAGCGTTGGATCAGACAAAAGTGGGAATCGGTACCGACTCCCCGCAAGGTATGCTGCATGTGCAAGGCGGCGATGTATTGTTTACAACCCCTGATAATACAGAAGGCAATACGCCCCGTTTTGTTTGGTATTCGGAATTGGCCGCTTTGCGGGCAGGGGCTTTGAGTGCCCTCCATACTACAGACTGGGATAAGTCCAATGTGGGAAAATATTCGGTGGCTTTCGGTCTGGATGCCCATGCCGCAAGCGATCATGGTATCGCTATCGGAAACGGAGCCACTGTAATGGCCCCCCATTCGATGGCATTGGGAATGTCGGCTTCTGTGGCCACCACCTCCAACAATAAAGGGGAGAGTCTGGCGATAGGCTTGAACAGCCAGACAACAAACGATTATGCCATGGCGATAGGACGTGAGGCGAAAGCCAACGGAGAAAGCAGTGTGGCGTTTGGCAAGAATTCACAGGCAATCGGAGATAATGCCATTGCATTGGGTAACGATTTGAGCGTGAACCAGAATGCAGTGGGAGTGGGGCGGAACAACAATGTAGAAGGAGATGGTACGGTGGTATTGGGGGTTGAGAATGTATCCTTTGCCGATAATGCGGTTGTTATAGGGGGCGGCAATAATGTTGCCGGGCAAGGTTCGATAATTATTGGAAAAGGAGTTGAGATTTCTAACGGTGTACGTTCTATGGTGGTGGGAGAACTTAAGGAGAATGGGACAGGCGGTCTCCCTTATGCCGTTAACGGCCCCGTTGTATTTGGGTCCGTGAATATGACCAACGGTGTGAGCGATGAATTGATGGCCTTGGGACGTAGCATTACCGACGGAAGTGGAGGCGGGGGCGCTATCATGATGTTGGGTTCCGACCTTACAAATGGCGATAACGAATTACGGCAAGGTTATCCTTATATCACGATGTTGGGGGACAGCTATTACTCCGTATCCGATAAAATGGACAATTTTGATAATCCGGATGCCAAGCCGATCTTTATGTTCGGGTCGTCCGGATTGTTCGAAAAAATAGGTTATTATGTCGCTTTTCAGATAGATGATGACGGAACGTCTCATTTTAACGGTAACCTTGATGTGATAGGCAGTGTGAATTCGATGTATGGTCAATGTCAAGGTTCCGACTACCGGCTGAAGACCGATATTGAACCGGGCATATGGGGGGCTTCGCTCTTGGATTCGCTTACACCGGTAACGTTCCGTTATAAGTCAGACCGTAAGAATCGCATCCAATACGGTTTCATCGCGCAGGAAGTGCGGCGGTTTTTCCCCGAATTGGTTTCGGCCGATGCCAAGGGTATGTTGAGCATGAACTATACGGGATTGATTCCGGTGCTGTGGCAGATAAACCAACAGCTTAACCGGAAAGTGGATAATCTGGAGCGGAAAGCGGCCGAGCAACAACGTCTTATAGAGGAAAAAGATCGGAAAATCATTGAACTGGAATCGACTTTGAAAGCGGAGATAGAGGCTATCAAGGTAAAAATAGGCATGTGATGATGGAATATACCAACGCTGTTTTGTGGGCGAAAAATCTTGATGTATATCAAAAGCATACCCGCATCCTTACGGATGTGAACATAGCGATAAACAAAGGTGATTTCGTTTATCTGATAGGGAAGACGGGTACGGGAAAGAGTTCGTTGTTACGTACTTTTTACGCCGATATCCCCGTTGTCGAGGGGTTGGCCAATGTGGCCGGCTATGATTTGGCTACATTACGCAAGCGGGAAATTCCCTTCCTGCGCCGCAAACTGGGGGTGGTGTTTCAGGATTTTCAGCTGCTGACAGACCGCAATGTTTATGAAAATCTGGCGTTTGTTTTGCGGGCTACCGATTGGAAAGACAAGCTTCAGATAGACAACCGTATCCAGGAAGTGTTGGATTGGGTGGGGATGGGAACCAAGTCTCACAAGATGCCTTACCAACTTTCGGGGGGCGAACAGCAGCGGCTTTCCATCGCACGTGCATTGCTCAACAGGCCCGAAGTTATCTTGGCCGATGAACCAACGGGAAACCTGGATCCCGATACATCTGAAGAAATCATGCGTTTGTTGATCAATATCAGTAAGTCTGGTTGCGCGGTGTTGGTGGCTACACATGATTTTCTCATCATTAAGAAATACCCGTCGGCTATTCTGGTGTGCGAAGACGGTGTGGTACGTTACGAAACCTTATAGACGTTTTTCTTGTCATGCGTTTTCTGTGCCGCTTTTTTCACTTATGCGATAAGTGTTCAGGCATTGCATGGCTGTTTCAAGATTGCCTGACTGCATCAGTTCGGCTTTGATAGGTTTAAAATGCGGTATTCCTTTGAAAAAACCGCTGTAGTGGATTTTCATTTCCTGTGCCGCCACCCTTTCGCCTTTGGCTTCGATTTCTTTTTGAAAGAGATCCAGACACACTTTTTTCCGTTCTTCGAAATCAGGTGGCGGAAGTTCTTCCCCTGTATTGAAGAAATGTTTGATCTGTTTGAAAATCCAAGGGTTTCCGATGGCCGCCCGTCCGATTAAGATTCCGTCCACACCATAGCGGTCTTTCATCAATAAGGCTTTGGCGGCTGAATCCACATCGCCGTTTCCGAATACGGGGATACGCATACGCGGATTGTTCTTTACGGTGCCGATGAGCGTCCAGTCGGCTTGTCCCGCATAGAGTTGCGCCCGTGTCCGACCATGTATGCTGATGGCGGCGATACCTATGTCTTGCAATCTTTCGGCTATTTCCACAATGGGTTTGCTGTCGGCATCCCATCCCAGACGGGTCTTTACCGTTACAGGAATATCCACTTCCCGCATGGCTTCTACCACTGCCGCTGTAATGGAAACCATCTTGGGGATATCGCGCAATATACCCGCTCCGGCACCTTGGTTCACGATTTTGCGTACCGGGCATCCCCAGTTGATATCGATAAAATCAGGTTCCATGCGGGCGGCGATTTCGGCAGCTTCGCGCATGCTTTGTTCATCGTGTCCGAAAATTTGTATCGCCGTAGGACGTTCTCCTGCTTCAAACGCCATTTTGGAGAGCGATTTGCCGGCCATCCGCACAAGGGCATCGGAAGAAACGAACTCACTTACCAGAACATCGGCACCGTAAGTCTTGCACAAACTGCGGAAAGGTGGATCGGTAACGGCTTCCATGGGGGAGAGCCATAAGGAAAAATCGCCTATATCGAGATTCCCTATTCTGGCCATACCGTCTTGCGGTTTTCGATCTGGCGGATACGGGGAAGCACTTTTTCCCAATGTTCGGGGGTGAGTTTGGCACCGGTAACCTGTACAACCTCCGTTGCCACAGTGGAGGCTATCTCGCCACATTCCTGCACGCCTAAGCCGCGACTGAGGCCGTAAAGAAACCCGGCCGCATAACTGTCGCCCGCACCGTTGCTGTCGGTTTTCACCACTTTTTCGGCCGAGATATGATAGAGTTTGCCCCGATGCATGATAAGGGATCCTCTCGCCCCGAGTTTCACTACGGCTACCGGTACGGATTCGGCAAGAACGGTGAGGGCTTCCAGATCCTTCTGTTCGGTAAAGGCAAAGGCTTCTTCTTCGTTGGCGAAGACAATATCCACCTGAGACAGGATCCTGATAAGGAAATCGCGGTGTTCGCGTACGATGTTGAAACTTGCCAAATCAAGAGAAACCACCAAGCCGTTTTCTTTGGCTAACGAAAGCGCTTTTTCCATAAGGGCGTAGTTCTGCACCATGTATCCTTCTATATGGAAATAGCGGTATCCAGAGAATATTCCGGCATCGATGCTTTCGGCTGTCATCTGCGCGGCTGCACCTAAACAAGTGGCAAAAGTGCGTTCCGTGTCGGGGCTCATCAGTGTGATGGCCATGCCGGTAGGGGCTTCCACGCTGTTGAAATAGGGAGTGATGCCGTATTTTTCAAGGTCCTTGATATAGAAATGCCCGTAAGTGTCATCGCGGCCGATTTGTCCGATAAAACCGCATTTTCCACCTAAGGCGGCGATGGAGGTGATGGTGTTGGAGGCTGAACCTCCGGTGGCAAGTTCTGGTTTTGTGCGGTTGAAATATTGAAGGATGGCACCCGCCTGTTTGCTGTCGATAAGCGTCATGTTGCCTTTCGGCAGATGCCATTGCGCGAGAATTTCATCGGAAGGGAGTTGGAAGATGAGATCCACCAAGGCGTTGCCCATGCCGAGAATCTTTCCTGCCCCGTGAAAGACAAGGTCCTTTTCCATTATACTGACCAACGTTTTCGTTAAGCCATGCGCAGAAACCAAACTTGCTTGGATTATGCCATAGCGAGAAAAGGTCGGTTGAAAACCAACGTTTAACTTAAGCCGAGCGCAGAAGCCAAGCTTGCTTGGATTATGCCGAGGCGCGTTAAAGGTCGGATGGAAT
>CAZPBB010000009.1:0-30592 GCA_964584745.1 uncultured Bacteroidaceae bacterium | reverse complement strand
CAACCTTTTTCCTTTTCACCAAATTTTTTTCTATAAAAGTTTTCAACAGGCGGCCTTGTGCTATCACAGAAAGCAAAAACGCCCCTACAGTACACTACAGAGGCGTTTAATCCAAATTTTAGGGCACAGAGATTACTGTGAAAGGGTTTCCGGCTTAACCCTCCTTGTGCAATCTTCCAGCAAAAAACACAAGCGATACGGCCAACAACGCTATCAAGGCGAAGACCCAGCGTAACCCTATCCACTGTGCCAAATGGCCAATAATCGGAGGTCCTATGACAAAACCGAAAAAACCGATGGTAGAAACGGCGTTGATGGCCCGTCCTGCCACAACACCCTTATGACGGGACACCACCCCGTAACATATCGGTACGATGGAAGAAACCCCTAAACCCACCAATGCCGACCCGATGGTGGCCGGAATGAGGTGAGGCACACTCACGATCAACAGGTACCCCACCGCTGTGAGCAATCCGCTCAGCCGCATCAGCGTGGCCGCCCCGAAACGGTTCACCACACCGTCGGCCACAAAACGACACGTGGCCATCGCCAGCATACAGGCCGTGTAGCCGGTACGGATATAAGCGCTGTCCACTTGCAGAATCTGGTCGAAATACACCGCCCCCCAATCATACATCGCCCCCTCGCAAAGCATCCCCGCAAAGGCCATGAAGCCGAGCATCAGCACAAAACCGTCCATACCTTTAAAGATATTGAACGTAGGTTTTTCATCTGCCGCCGTTTCTGAAACGATATCGTTCCTTAATGTATAAGGATGCAGGCATATCACCGCAAGCAAGCCGAATGTCAGAATGAACAGGTAGTGATAAAAGGGAACGATGGAGCGAGCGGCCATAAAGGAACCGACCAGCCCTGCCGCGAAACCGGCCAGACTCCACATGCCATGGAAAGTGGCCATGATACTGCGACCGTATTCCTTTTCCACGCCCACCGCCTGCGTATTGACCGAAAGATTATGCAGGTTGGCCACAATGCCCAGCAGAAACAATACCACGGCAAAAATCCATACCGTATAAGGAGGTATCACACCGTAAAACGAAGCGATAAAGGGTATCGCACCCAAACATACGAGCGAAAAAGGATAGAGCAATGCGGCGCAAAGCAGGGTGCGTCGGCTGGTGAAGCGTTCCACCCAATAGCCCGCCAAAGGAACGCCCAAAAGTTGTCCCAAAGGGAAAGCCAGAAGAAGCGTGCCCAACTGCCCGTCGCTCAAGGCGAAGATACGCTTGAAATCGGGAATCCGCGCCGCCCAGCTGGCAAACGTGAATCCCTGCAAAAAAAAGAAAACGCCTATCGCGATACGGTAGTAGCGCTTGGGGGCGGTGAGTTGTTGTTCCATTTACATTTCCTCCATCGTAAAAAGGGCGGTCTCTACCTTGTATTTATCGAGAACAAGCGTTTTTACATACGCCACCTTTTCCATAAAATCCTTGTGTCTGTAATTGCCTCTTTGACGTTTCACTTCCGCCACAAGAGCCTTTTTGCCATCGGTGCGTATGCCTACGATGTCTATCTCGCAGGCCTCTTTACCCGCCTTGCGCTCCCACCAGGAACCTATTTCCCTGAATCCACCCTCCTCGGCAAGTTTCTGCCGGAAGTAACGTTCCAAGATAAAACCCGAATATGTAGGATATTGCGCCTTGATAAGAGCCGTCAAATCCGCGTGGTTATCCAATTCTATCATCGGACGGTTGCGTTCGATAAAGCGGAACCAGAATTGCAGAAAATTATCGGTGATGCGGAACCGGACGGTGTTCTTGCTTCCCGGTTTCGAAAAAATCGGACGGTATTTGGCGATGATACCATAGACATTCTCCAACTTTTCCAGATAGCCGCCTATGGACTGCCCACCCAAGACAGACGTTATCTCGCCTTGTGTCGTGTACCCACCCGACAGGGCAAGCAAAATGGAAAAATAGGTACCGTAATCCCGTCCGAACTCGGTGATGAGCAGGTTCCGTCCCTCTTCGATAAACGGAGACATGGCGGAAGCCGTAAAACCCAACATCGCATCGGCGGTAACATATCCGTTGTCGCACAGCAGCTCGATATACTTTGGGATGCCGCCGGTAATGGAATACAGCGCCAACAGGTCTTCGGCGGTATAATCCGGATTGTAGTCGCGCAGGATTTCCTTGAGAACGGAGATTTTGAACGGTTTGAGATTGAGAATGTTGTCCGCCCGTCCGAACAAGGGCTCATGCGCATCGGTAAAGATTTTCTTCATCATCGAGAACACGCTGCCGCACAACAGAAGGTTCATGTGCGTCTGGGCACGGTAGCTGTCCCATAGGTTCTGTATATCGCTGAACAGGGAGGGATTGATGCTCTGAAGTTCCTGAAACTCGTCGATGACAAGAGTGAATTTTGTGGTTTTTGCCAATTCCAGAAGGTGTTTTACCACGCCGGCCACGCCGACAAGCCCATCTGGAACATAGGCATGGAGCTTTCCCCTGATTTCTTGGGTAAAGTCTTCCACCAAGGCAACCTCCGTTTTCCGTCCGGTAAAGAAATAGAGCATCGGTGCGGTATCGTCACCCAAGGCCTTCTTGATAAGGCTTGTCTTTCCGATACGACGCCGCCCCGTAACGACGGTCATTCTTGAGTTACGGGTAAAAGACAACTCCCTTATCCGCTGCAACTCCGCAATCTCAGCCTCTCGATTATAGAATTTCATTCTGTCAAAATATTTGCAACCGTGGTTGATTCAACCACGGTTGCAAATATAGGCATTGATTTCCAAGGGAGCAAATACAAGAGGCGGAATTATAAACAATAATCGAAATTCAATGAAATAATTTCAAAAACTCTTTCGGAGATATCACAATAGGACTCTGCGGAAAATGTTTGAGATTGCCGGTAACAAGATAGGTATCTTCTCTTGCCATCGCAACTTCATAGAAAACAAAATCTTTCTCATCCTTAACCCCCTCGTGTATCCCGGTCGGAGACATTTCTATTCCTCGCTGTTTTATTGCCCAAACAAGTTCTTCCACATACGCATCTTCAAACACATACTTATGCTTTCTTTTTAGAACTTGCAGATATTCAAGAATAATATCATCACTAAAAACAGGTACAAAATCCCCATCAAGTAAATGTACCAAGACTTGAGCGGGTGGGGTATCGACAGTCTTTGCAAGCAAGGCCGATACAATAACATTTGTGTCGATAACGGCAAATATCTTCACTATCTACCCTCCCTTGCGGCCTTAATTTCCTTATTGACATCCTTGAGACTCATACCCGTTGCCCCGCTGTCCTTCGCGTTTTTCCGCAAGGCCTCAAATGCCCGCATACCGCGCACCGCCACAGCATCTTCTTTTTTTGTTGAAATGACAAACGGAATACTCTGATTGCGAATCACACTGTTCACAAAAACAGTAAATGCAGTATTCACACTCATTCCGAAATCCTTACAAAGCATTTCAAACTTTTTCTTTTTGTCCGGTTCTATACGGACCGTCATAACTGCTTGGCTCATCTTTAATCAATTTTTGCCTGTTTGTCTATAAACATTGCACAAAGATAGCAAGAAAATAGCAATTTGCAAATGTACCGTCAACTTTCTATGGCCTATCGGAACTAACGAACCATCTTCACGTTGACGATAATAGACCTTTACAGAGATACAGTTGCGGTGTTCAAACAAAATGTTCGGTTTTATTGAACACGCAGAAATAATGAACAGTTCTGATGGGGAAAATTTTTTTGTTGGGTTTCACCCGACCTTTTTCCCGCCTCGGCATAGTCCGAACAAGTTCGGCCTCTGCGCTCGGCTCAAGAAAAACGTTGGGTTTCTCCCGACCTTTTCTCGCCATGGCATAATCCAAGCAAGCTTGGCTTCTGCGCATGGCTTAACGAAAAGGTTCGATTTTTATATATGTTCAGTTTTATTGAACATGTGATTTTATTGAACGGAGTTTGTGTTGATGACTTACCGCTATTTGCAACCGTGGTTGAATCAACCACGGTTGCAAATAGCGGCATTGATTTCCAAGGGAGCAAATACAAGAGAAGATGTGGAATATCGGGCTGACTGCAATATGAATCCCTGCAGAAAAAGAAAACGCCTATCGCGATAGGCAGTAGCACTTGGGGGAGGTGATGGTGAGGATGGTGGTCATGGTTAAAATACTGCCGCCTCCTTACGGATGGCTGCAAGCCGTTTTACAAAAGCCTTGTTCGATTTAGCCTCATCCTTATCGTAAGCCTGTTGCAGATTAAGCCAGAAATCGGCATCGATCCCGAGTGCGGCCTCCAATAAAAGGGCGTATTCGACCGATATGTTGCGCTTACCATTGACAATTTCATTCAACAATGAAACGCTGATGCCCATCTTCTTGGCCAACTGCGTCTGCGTAACGCCCCGTTCCGCCAATTCTTCCCGCAACACCTCTCCCGGATGAAGCGACTCGAAAGGTGTCAGATTGTTGGCTATCATCTTCTGATCGATACCCGGTAGTGTTATCATATCAATCGTAATGTTTTGAAAGTTCCTCTATACTGCAAACCGTCGCACTTTTATGCTCAGGCGTGTCTTGTATCGTGAATTCTATCCTGTACCTGTCATTGACCCGTATCGAGTACAATCCGGCCTTATCTCCCACCAAAGCCTCGAAGTGGAGCGAATGGATTTGATAGAGCGTTTCCGGTGAAGGTGCACCCAACAACATTCCGATACGTTTTCTATATCGGCTTATGATGTCGGGCTGAAACCGGTGTTTTTTATCCGTAGTCCGCCCGTGTTCATAAAGTTCCTGAAGATAAGTCCTGGCAAAAACAACAAGCATGGTTTTATATTGCCCTGCAAATGTAGGGAGAAAAATCAAATTTCACAAATATGTGAAATTCGGGTTCAACTAATCGATAGTTCAATTGTAACTCGAAAAAAAGAGTTACACACTATAGAATCGCAACTTTAGAAGATGACACAAAAAACATAGCGGGTGTTTTTTTGCAACCTGCCCGCTATGTTTGAAAATCCATAACTCAAAATCAAGGCTCACAGACAACGCGGAAGCCAGTATAGGAATCCCTATTCTCCTGATGATCATAGTATCGCGCCGATACTCGACAATATCGAACTGCGTCATCCCAACTTCCCCCTCGCAATACCCTGTTTTCACCTATATACGATTCCGCATTGGACGAATAAGCATCTCTTCGATATTCCCTGTAACTATCAGCACACCATTCCCATACATTTCCGCTCATATCATACAGCCCAAGTTCATTGGGAACTTTTCTTCCTACCGGATGCACATATTCATCACTATTTTCTGTTGACCAAGCCACGTTTTCAACAAGGGAAGATCCGCTATATTTTCTTCCCTTGCTATTTTTCCCTCCTCTGGCCGCATATTCCCATTCCGCCTCTGTAGGCAGTCTATATTTTCTCCCTGTTTTCGCGCTCAATTCTTTACAAAAAGCTTGGGCATCTTCCCAACTCACATCCGTCACCGGATAATTACTTTTCAATTTATTTACCGAAAATTCAGCACCTTGTCTTCTCTGTTGTTGATAATAGGAATTCTTCATCACATTCCACCACTGCTCCTGCGTTATTTCACATTCGCTTATATAATAACTCGCCAAATTCACACGATGTAACGGATATTCATCTTCACCACAATCCGAGCCCTGCTCCGAAGTACATCCCATCCAAAAGGAACCGCCTTCCACATAAATCATCTTCATGTTTATGCCCAAAGTCCTTTCTTGAAAAAAGCCATCAGAATCCTTTTGTGTGGGTAACGATGGAAATTTTTCCTCTAAAAGTACTTCTTCTGATTCTTGGTCAGGATCTAATTTTCCCATGAACTTTCGTACTTCATCGATATGCTTCCTCGCTTTAGGATCGTCAGGATTGACAGAGAGGATTCTTTCATAAAAAGCTATCGCCATGGTATATTTTCCTTCATTTTTTGCATCTCTGGCACTTTTATTTAATTCTCGGCATGTTTCGATATTTTGTCGTAAATCCTGTACCTTATCGCAATTTGTTAGATCGCAATATACATCCAATGTTTCCCCTGCTTTTTCATATTTTCCTGATTTATAGTAATTCATGGCCATTTGCAGATAATAACCCGTTTTTTCCGACAAACCTTGCGCTAATAAAAAACCGGTATGGACACCCGATAGGGACAAAAACAAACACACAATCTTCATCGCTTTCATTTTCATTGCAACAATATGTTTTTCTTTAAATCCTACAATATCTATGATACTCTTTTTTTCAATGGTGTTTCCCTTTCGCACAGTTTATAGTTTAACTTATGCCTATTAGGGAGGCACTTTTTAACCTAAGGAAGACAAACCACACGAAACCCCACATAGAAACCCAAGTAGCCGGGGGTGCCATAGCTCCGATCCGCTACCCGGCAGTAGGTCGCGTTGAAGTCCCAACCTCCTCCGCGAAACACGCGGTAAGCCCCACTAGACGGACCTATAGGATTATCCGTCTGGTACTCTATATAACTGTCCGCATACCAGTCCTTGCACCATTCCCATACATTCCCGCTCATATCGTAAATCCCCAGTCCATTGGGACGTTTAAGCCCTACAATGTGTGTGCTCGCGCCGCTGTTCCCCTTATACCAAGCCACAGCGTCTATCGAATAACTGCCGCTGTATTTGGTGCCGTCGTTTTTATTGCCTCCACGCGCCGCATACTCCCACTGTGCCTCCGTGGGCAGTGTGTATTTCTTTCCCGTCTGCCGGCTCAACTCCTCGCAGAAAGCCATCGCCTCCTCCCAACTTACATAATACATCGGGTAATCGGACCCCGTTCCATAGAAAGACCAACCCGGATTAGCCTTGTTCCGCTGTTGTTCAATGGAGGTGCCCATCACTTTCTGCCACTGTCCCTGCGTCACCTCCGTCATCCCGATGTAATAGCCCGTCAGGTTCACACTGTGAGTATTCTTTTCGTCACTAGCACAATCGCTCCCCTGCTCACCCGTACACCCCATGATGAACGAACCGCCTTCCACCCACACCATCTTCATATTGATACCAAATTTATTCTCAATATAATAAGATTGAGGCGAGGATGAAATCGGCCTTGATGAAGTGGAATTCCCTTGCGGTATCCTTTCTCGGATGACTTCTATCCTTTTCCCCACATTAGGGTCTTCCGGATTGAGAACACGGAGCAATAAATACCAACCTAAGGCATCCTCATAGCGATTCTCGGTTTCTGCCAAAACTGCCTTTTGTTGATACTCGCCGCAAGACGAAATCTTTTGCGCAAGGTCTTGGTCCGTCTTTCCTGTCAAGAGTCGATATACCTCAAGCGTCGATGCGGCCCGTTCATAATCTCCGGATCTGAAGTACGTTCTAGCCTTATTCAAATATTCATTGTAACCTTCCTGTGCGTGAACCATAGCGCCGCCTATCAGCAAGGTCATCTCTATTACCAACAAAAACCATATTCGGTATTTCTTATTTAGCCCCATTTCTTATTGAATTTTGTGAATTGTTATACTTCTTCTGTTATCTGATTCTAAACTCCGGCATCTCCATTTTAAACTCAGGATCCATCAAATGGCATTGTTTCCGGACAATACTACGGCGATACACCGCAGGTTCCAGGCAATAGATCCGGTACATATCCTTGAATTCCAACCAACGCTCATGATCCAAACTCGCCAACGACTTTATATGCGGAAACAGCAACTTGCAATAAGCTGTCGTAACCCGTTGCACAGATTTCAAATCCCTTATATCACACGAAACGCCGTAATCCACCAGTTCTTCGAAAATCGCCCCATACTCAGGCATTGTGCGTAAAGCATGCAATACACTGGAAAAATACTCGGTATTCAAAGTCCAGCCTTGCAGTACGAAACCGGCATCCAGACGAGGTAATTTCCAACCTTCGATAAAAGCATGAAACCTATCCATCGTCGCCGATTCCCTAAATGCCCCGGGAAGGGCTTTGTAATATGCCTCGTCCTTAGGATTCTTATCTGCCTTCAACGGGATATTTCCCATTAAGGAAAGTCCACAGGAAGACTGGAAAGAGACATTGTCAACCGTTGCCGTACCCGATTCCAAATAGTTTTTCATGATAGACTGCATCTCCGCCTCATCAATAAATCCAAAAGTGGAAATTTCATCAATCGCCACTACATCGAAATACTTCATGAGCCCGTACTGTTTGTTGTTTTTATTATAAAACATTTTGGCTCGTGAAATCTTACCACCGCCGATTACCCACCCATACTTGCTCAAATTATTATAGACGTAGGATTTCCCGGTTCCCTTAGGGCCTAATTCCATCATATTCAACCGAGGTTCCACAAAGGGCAGTAGGCGACTTATAAATTCCATCTTCTGTTCCCGAGTAGCGAAACTATCCGGTGCATACTCCATGGCAGCGATCAATACATCCACCCATTCCTCTATGGTAAAATTGGCTCTTGCCTGCAAGAAATAGTCGATATCTATCCGATAAGGCGCAAAAGATTTAAAAGAGGTCATCTGAATATAGCCTTTCCTCCTCCCTTCCGGTTCGTGGTATTCCAACGTGATATTGCCCCATTTCTCTCCGTCAGTCAATCCGTCTTTTTCTTTGGCTATCAACTCTGGCGCGATATAGGCATCCGTATGTAATTGTGCATCCGGTATCGAAAACGAAGTACGTCCCGATGCCAAATCTGTCTTGACAATGAACCGGACAGTGATATTGAGCCGTTCTCCTGCCAGCAAACGACTTTTCAATGCACTGTAATTATCCGGCATTTTCGCCTCAAGATAAGCCTTCACCAAGGAGTCGTCCACAACCCCTTCTTCATTTGAAAAACGCTTGATTATAAAATCTTTCACAAACGAAGGCATATTCCGTCCCGCAAACAACCGATTGTTGCTTTTGCTTTTTATCACCGCCACATCCGGAAATTCGTCTTTAATCTTTTTGTTGATATACCCCATGAATGTACTGATTTAAAAAGATTCGTCCTCTTCCATTCCCCTATGTCGTTTATAGGTCGGAGACGCAGAAGCATTACTTCTGCCTATTTCGGAAGATACTGTTTTCAAAATATCGTAAGCCTCATATTGCCTCATATCATTATTCCCCTCCAACATCAAGATGGAACGAAAAATAATGTCTTCCTGTACGGATTGTCTGAGTGAAGCTTTTATGGTTCCATCAAAAGTAATATCCTTGTCATGCTTGATAAAGAATTCCCGATTGTCAACATACACACTCAATAAATCCTTAAACCTGAAATAACGGAAACTGGATGAATGCCCATTCCTCATACTTCTATGTGGTAAAGATCCTGAGACCATCTTGGGGCGAACATCATAACCGATACGGCTCAACTCTTTCTCAAACTCCAAATCCCGGAACTCGTGCACTACTTTAACACGTCCACCCAACAAATCCACCGTATCGGAAATCGCATAATGTACATAGGATTTAGCCAATTTATCCAAAAGAAATCTATACAATCTCATTCCGATTCGTGCGGAATCCGTATCCTGCTGCGGATTCCGCATCCTGCTGTTCGAAGGCCGAAATATTCGAAGCAAAAAACGTAACATAACTATTTTTATGTATATCGAAAAAAACTGTCTATTTGAGATTGGCATTTTCACCACAAGAGTCTCTTGATTGGCTATTTTGCGGAACCGTCGTTCTCACATCAGACTCTGTAGAAGCAGTGTTTCCAGATTTTTGCGGTGAAGATACAGCCTCTTCGGTTTGCCGCCCACAAGGACCTCTCCATCGGCTTATCCCATATCCCACCATAAAACCCAGTACAATCGCAATAAACGACACCAGTACAATTGTTTTCATACGCCATTTGAAATGAGATACCGCATGTGGATGGTTTTCTTTTTTGAGTAAACCGGAGATGATTGTTTGCGTTTCGGAATCTTTTTTCGAAGAGGGAATTGCCGGAATATCCTTGTCATCGGCAAAATAATTTTCTACCAACACCACCGTAACATTATCTTTTCCTCCTGCATCATTGGCTGCTTGTATCAACTCCAACACTTTATCTTGCAAAGAAATACCACGCTCCAATACTTCTTTCATCTGCACCGAGGTCAGCATGTCGCAAAGCCCATCCGAACAAAGCAATAAGATAGAAGTCGCCTTAAGTGGAAATACCGCCGTTTCCACATAATCGGTATCACCTGCTTCCAGTTTTTTTGATCCCACATCACGCCCTATCACATTTCTTTGCGGATGATGCATAGCCTCTTCCTCCGTCAAGTCGCCAATTTCTTCCCTGTATCCAACAAGCGAATGATCATGCGAAAGTTTTTGCAATGCCCCATCCAAATATTGATACAATCGCGTATCACCGATATGAGCCATATTAATGCGCCGTTGTCCTACTTCCACTAATATCGCTGTCAAGACACAACTCATATTGTTGTATTGCGGCTGCTTTTCTCTTTCCTCGAAGATTCTATTGTTTGCATAAACCACAGCCTGTTTCAACAATTCAATCCGCTCGCCATTACCATAACGGGAAAGATATTCAACGATACTTCGTTTGGCGATGGCAGCTGCAACCTCTCCACCTTCATATCCGCCTACTCCATCGATGACAACCGCCAACACATGCTCCTGATCCCATATATCCTGCACTATAAAAGAATCTTCATTGTTGGTACGGATTTTTCCCGGATCCGTATCCCCTCCCCATGAAACCATCTTTTTCATCTTATCTATGTTTTTTAATATCAAACTCTATATTTATCAACGCTTCAGAAAGAAAGATACGGGATTTGTCCGCCAAATCATACCACAACACGTTACCGCCCTCGCTTATATCGAGGTTGCGTTCGTTCAAGCGCGCTTGCCCATAGGTTGCAATCTGAAACTTAGATTCTTTGGAAAGATATTTTATTTGTAAATGAGAATCCAAAACCTGATCGCTTTCCAGTTTCAGAATGGAACGTCCTCTCCTCAAATCATTCCGGCCTGAAATATTGACCAAATCATCCTGCATCAGAAAGTGTATGTTTTTACCTCCATAAGAATAGGACAATGTCGCAAGCCCATCTGTTTCGGCGATATTCGAATCGGTGATGATTTTTTGGGAGTCTTGGGTCAGACTTTCATCAAACCGATATTTAAAAGTACCTTTCCCCACAATATCCCCCCCCTTGATAGCATCCCAATTGATATTCGCACCATTCACACTCGAATCCTGCAACCGAATGGAAACCCTTGGTTTTGCCTCTTCTGTAATATTGGCTGTGTCTTTGATATCAAAAGAAAGCAAACTAGAAAGGATAGTGAGTTGCCCCTTCTGCACTATCATTATCTCATCTTTGGTTGGGCTTTGACATAATACACAAGCCGAAAACTGGAAAAACCAATATTTTGCAGGGGGAGTATAAATCGGGAAATCTTCCTTCTCGTCTTCTATCACACTATAAAACGCCGATACCACTTCCGGCAAAACAAAAGGAAAGGAACCTTCTCTGGCATTATAATCATCGGGATGCATTAAAACGTTAAAAGACATCGGATAAATCATTCGCCTTCCCACCGATAACTCTCGCAACTCACTTCTGAAGGTATCCACCAAATCATGCATGAGGCTTTGATTCGTTACCATTCCATCGGGTACATTCCTCAATGTCATGTTTTTTTCCGGATCGGCACACCCAGTTTCCAATAATTTTTTAATCTTTTTCTTGAACATGATGATTATATCGCTTCAAATGCAAGATAAACGTGTTTGCTCAAAACAATACAATCGCCATCCCGCAAAGGTTCAACTTGCGCCGTAGTGGCCAACTCTATCTTATCTTCTCCTCTGTAAATATGCGTTCTTTTCTGCGCCAATCGGGTACCGCCAATATCAGCGTGCAACAAAAAGCCATAGTTGTCCGAAAAAGTGATATGCGCATGTGCCCTACTTACATATCGGTTATTCACAAACTGCGCCCCATCTGGATTATCGTCAATGACGATATGATTTTCCCTCAAACTTCCGTCTCCCAACTGCGGATATGCGCCAATACCAATATTATAACACCCTCCCTGCATCTTGCTCAACTCTTCTGCATCCAACACATATTGTTCCTTTACCAAAGACCCGTTTTCTCCTCTCACGCTGACAATGGCTCTCCGCGACACTTGTGAATGAATCCCCTTTTTCTTAATTTGCAGAAAAGTTTGCGGTTCCTCTATTTCCAACATATTACTATCATCCGAAGGCTTACCCGAGACCATCTCCACGTCCGAAAACATATAACCGGCTTCTTCATCCAGTATCGTCAACAATCGTTCCTTGAAACCATCCTCCACGAGTGCATCGAAAAATACGCAGTCAGGCACCCATATAGACAAAATTTTTCCGGCTCCTACAGCATGTTGCCCCCGATAGTTGGAACGCAAAACAGAAAGGATATTACCTATGAACTTGTCTTGCTTAGAAATTCCATCCTTATATTTCTTGGGCGGTGTATTTTTTTCCGGGGCCTCCTTTTCTTGCGGTTGAGAATTTCCGGCGATTTCATCCCGTTCGGTTTCGGTCGAAACTTCGGTTTTTATCGGAGCATGGCATTCCTCTCCTTGGGATTGTACAAATCCTATATTTTGAGACACAGTAGATGGCACCGCATGCGGTTTCTGCCCGTCACGTACTAGTTTTTCTTCTTTCTTTGTTCCTTTAAAGAAACGTCCGATCTTGTAAAAAAATGATGTTTCCATTATTTTAAATTATTTTAAAAAAGCTTTGTTCAGTGCTTTGATTTCTTTTTCCAACTCTTTTATCTTGGCGTTCTTCGTTTCCAATTGGTTTTGCACAGCTTGTATGTACGTCTTTTGCTTAGCCTTATCATCTTCCAACTTCTTTATTTTGTCCCTATCTTCAGACAATTGATACTCCATGCTCCTGATGGTTCTTATATAACCTGTATCGTCATAAAAACCAGCGGATACAAATATGCCACCTGCAAATGACAGCAAAAAAACAATCAAAAGTAGCCACACAACCCGGGAAGATGGCACCGCATGCGGTTTCTGCCCGTCACGTACTAGTTTTTCTTCTTTCTTTGTTCCTTTAAAGAAACGTCCGATCTTGTAAAAAAATGATGTTTCCATTATTTTAAATTATTTTAAAAAAGCTTTGTTCAGTGCTTTGATTTCTTTTTCCAACTCTTTTATCTTGGCGTTCTTCGTTTCCAATTGGTTTTGCACAGCTTGTATGTACGTCTTTTGCTTAGCCTTATCATCTTCCAACTTCTTTATTTTGTCCCTATCTTCAGACAATTGATACTCCATGCTCCTGATGGTTCTTATATAACCTGTATCGTCATAAAAACCAGCGGATACAAATATGCCACCTGCAAATGACAGCAAAAAAACAATCAAAAGTAGCCACACAACCCGCATAGTATTCGACTTCCGAACTGGTTTTTTCATTTTCTCAATGCTTGTTTCCAACTCTTGCACCCTGTTAGCGGCTAAAGTTACCTGCCTTGTCAAAAAATCGTTTTTACCTGTCTGTTCTTGCAATTGCCCCCGAAGTGTTCTTAGTTGATTTTCAGTTTCCTCTTTATCGCCTCCAGTAAGACGCGAACAATCGTTGAGTTGTTGTTGCAAGGCTTCATTGTGATTAGACAAACCCTGATTCCGATCTTGCAATTCATCTAATCTATGTTGCAATACGGAAAGTTGTTGTTGCAAGGCTTCATTGTGATTAGACAATCCCTGATTCCGATTTTGCAATTCATTTAATTTATGTTGCAATACAGAAATATCGCCATCTGACTGCAATGCGGAATGCTTCTGCACATAATCAAACAAAGCCTTCCCATCCGCAAAGCGGTTTTCCGGATTCTTCTCCAAACATTTCAGAATCAACATTTCCAACCACTCAGGATAATCAGGTTCTTCATACTTTTCACCTGGATGTGTTGCCTCAAAACTTTCTTTCCGTAAATCGAATATAGGCGGTGGAGCCATTTGTTTATGGGCCTCCATCACCTGGTGTAGGGCCGTCATAAAGGGAACACTCTGATCTAAAACAAATGGAACACGTCCAGTCAAATACTCGTACAATACAATGCCCAAACTATATATGTCTAACTGTGGCGTTATTTCTTGCTTATCCCATTTTTCCGGAGCCATAAATTCCATTGCTCCTTTTTCAAGCTGGCTTGGACGTACAATTTTATCACCTTCTATCGCTAAACCGAAATCAAGTAAGACAAAACTGCCATTTTCTCGCCGGATAATATTTCCAGAATGAATATCATTGTGTATGACACGATACTTTTCTATCAATTTTTTTCGTTGAGCCTCATCAAGCAGAATTTTCGAACCATCATTCGGATCATCTTTCAAACCATCAATTCCTCTATCCATACAGAACTTATAGATATCCTCATGGCAATAGGCCAAGGCACTACTCATCTCACGCGTCAAAGTCAAAACATCTGAAACCGGCACAAAGTTCCGTTGAGACTTAAGATAATGCGCCAAATCTTGTCCATCCACGTAGTCCATCTCCACAAGAGCATTCTGCGCACGCAACAAAGGCTGGTATATATGTACGATATTCGGATGATTTCCATTTCCAATACGCAACAAAATTTTACATTCTTCCAAAAACTTTTGATATACAGGATTATCCTCACCGCCAACTATAACCTGGTTCAATACTCGAATACTCCTGATATAGCCCAGTTTAATGTGGCGTACTTTATAAACCTTGGCATACCCCCCCTGCCCCAATTCACCCAAGTTCTCATAATCTTCAAATATTTTGTCAATTTTTCTTTTTAACGCCATCTCAATTCATCCTTTCATTTTCTATATAGGCAAGATTTTTCAACGCCTCCAATACCACCTCTTTTGTCAGTCGGACTGCATGCCCAGACCTGCCACCACCCAAACGTTCTATCCTCACCGCTATTGCCAAAGCCCCCTTGTTCACCTTTGTTTTATTTTTAATCATTTTCGGTATCTCCGCGTTCTCGATAAAACAGATGTACCATCCATCGTTAGATTTTCCCTCCTGATACTTCGCATTCTTTATCACCCGTTCCGCCGTCCCTGTTTTACCGCCGATATAATCTTCCGAAAAATGACTATGTTCTAAAGCTTCTTCCTCCATAAATTCCTTTAAAGGTTTTACAGCTTTCTTGGAAACAATGGGTATTGATTCTTCAACTTCATCAAGAAGATACCTTGTTACCGGCATCTTTCCGTTATTCACCACTATTGAAGCCACACGTGCCATCGTCAAGGGCGTAGCCCATACATCTCCTTGCCCCCATGCCCATTGCCATACCGCACCACGCATTTTGCCTCTATCTTTTGGCTTTTTCATGACATACTGTCGATATTTTTCCACCGCACCTTTCGATTTTTCATCCACCCAATTAACCCAATCTCTATCCACCTGTGTATAATGTAGAGAATAGAGCATTTTTCCGGCCAATTGTATTCCTACCGTAGCATAAACGAATCCCAAAGCGCGATACAAATCATTATCATTCACCAAATTAATAAAATAGCAATTGGAAGATTTCACGATAGCTTCCTCCATCGTAATATCACCAAAAGGTTCCACGCCTACAATATCTTCTTCATATACAGAATATGTGTATCGGGGATTCGTCGGATCCGCACAGGCAACCCCTAGCTTACGCAATCCTGCTAATGACGATATCACCTTGGCTGTCGAGCCAGGCGGTGTAGGATTTGTCAATCCCAAATCCCGATCCGTATAGGCCTTCCATTCCGCATCCTTATAATAATCAGAATAGTTATCCAGTACATTTTCAAGTACTTTGTAGTCAGGTAAGGGATAGTTTGCTGAGGCCAACAAGTCGCCATGTTCGGCATCCAACACCACAATCGACATTCGCAGCTTATTTCGACCGCTATAATTGTTTTCTGCAAACTTCGCCATCCTTTTCTGCAATTCTGTCTGCAATGAAGCATCGATCGTCAAATGCAAATCCTTCGGTTTGATTTTTCCTATTGTCCAAAACGGTTCCTTCCTTGCGTTCATCCGCCGTACTTTACGACTATTTATTCCCGCCTTGAGATAGGGCAACAATGGACGGTAGTCCCGTAACTGAACCCCCTTTTCTTCTATTCGGTAACTATGGGGAAAATATCGGTCGGGAGAATACGTATCTGAATACAAATCAACTTTTATCGGCTTGTCTTCTTTCGTTCTGAGTACATTATCGTACCCACGCAATGTGGCCAAATGACGCGCTTCCGCCATATATCCTCTCGGATTTTTGTCTCCATACGCAGAAAAGTACAGTTTTGTATTATAGTCCCCAAGCATAAAATACAGATGCCGCCCATACGGATAATACCGCTGCCACCCCCTCACCGTATCTAATTCCAAATTATTTTTTCCATATACAGATAAATATTCTTTTTGCGATAGTTTTGCCTTGTCGCTGGTGGCCAACAACACCCCCTTGCGATCATAAATATCTCCGGCATATAACTTGCGCGACAACAAATCTATCCGAGGATTATAACTGATTGCAGGTACTCCTTGTTCTGTCTGAATATAAACCGGTCGTATCAATACCTTATTCCTTTTCAGAAACGCATAATTGAAGAACACCAACAATACCAGACACGACAACAATCTGTACATAATGGACAAAATAGACACCGTGTAATTATAGTGCCCCATTTTCCTTCTCCGTAAACGCTGCGTTTCGGTTTCCTTTCCTGTATTATTGCTCAGAATGGAAATAACCACCCCAAAGGCAGCTAAATTCAAAATCATACTGACCTTCCCATAACTCAAAAACGGAACAGTAACTCCAGTGAGGGGAATAATTCCTGTACTTCCCAACGCGATAATGAAAAACTGAACGCCCGTCACCACGGCGATTCCCATGCAGAGATAAAAGACGAAAGTATGTGAAGATTGATATCCAATCAAGATGCTTCTTCGCAGAATAAAAGCCAACAATAATACCACAGCCAAAATTCCCACAAAGCCCAATTGTTCACTTATACTTTCCAATATCATGTCCGTATAGAAAGCCGGAATCAGACTCGGTGTACCATCGCCCAAACCCTGTCCCCAGAGTCCTCCTGTGGCGACAGCCCATAAACCATCCGCCAACTGCGTATTTACGCCCGGGCGCATATGTCCGCCATCCAGACCCAAATCACCCCATACATTCATACTCATTTCATTTCGCTGTTCCAACCTGTCGGCTACAGCGTCTAATGCCGACAGATGGGTACTCCTCAGTATAGAACCTCCAAAAATGAATATGACTATAATCATATTGAACAGCAGGGCGGATTCAAAAACCTGTTTCTTCAATATACCCATCAATATCCAAACGGCAAACCATAACCCACAAAACACCGACATATTTCCCAAACACATTCCAATAAACAGGCTCAATAAAAAAGAGACCACCCCATAAAACAACATTGCCAAATCACATGAAAGAATACGTTTTAAGGCTGTGTCCTCGTTACAACCTTCTATCGATACCTTTGATTTTATTACCGAATACAATATGATAAATGTAAATGCCAGCACCATGGCCGGCCCCATATCCCCAAGAATCAAATACAAAAGCGTTAAACACCCCAATCCAGCGATAACAGGGAAAAGCATACGTATTTTATGGCCCGTCAAAGACAAGTTTCCTTCTTCTGAATATTTAACTATACCTGCCGCCCTTATACAGAAAAAAGCCGCCATGAAAAACACCATCAGATACTTGGTTATCTCACTGGGCTGGAATGTCAAACCACCTATCCCGAGATTCACTTTCATCCCCCCAATTTCTTTCCCGAATGGAAACAAAAGCAAGGTCAAAACAATGGCGACAAGCAAATAACTAATACCTTTATATGTATCTCTAAATCGAGAGTGTTCCGTTTGTCGTTTTTTCGCACGTTTTTGGGCACATGCAAGGGCTTTTTTTTCACAAGACTGGTATATGCATGTCAACATGCATATATCGAGAACCAACAAAGGCAAACAACATATAATCCCCGAAAGGGCCAATAACTTTTTCAACAAACCAGCCTTCTTATCTACCAAAATATCGGCCAACGTACTCACTTTTCTTCTAAAAGGTTTTAAAAACCACGCGAACAATTTTCCCATCCACTTGACAACTTCAAAACCTATTTCAAAGTCAACCTTATATTTATTTTGATAGAATTTTTCAAAATTTACATACTGCAAGACGCAGGCCACACAAACCCCTCCCAATATACCCCAATCCATACCATATACTTCTTCCTCAAGCGGATCATTGAGGGAAAACATGATTAGGAGATTCAAACCCGTAAGCAACATAAGCGCGGATATAATCCGCGTGTCTGCATTTTTATTTTTACTTCGGACGATAAAGAACAAGCCCCCCCACGCAAAAAAGAAGAGCACAAGATACTTTACCAACTCTTCTTTATACATAGTTGGGGTTCGCAATGTCAGCGTGTGTTCTTCTTTTATCCGCCGTAAAGTCGCATCATCAAATAACCTTACTTTAAGTTCTTTTTTTTCTTTAAGAGAAAATTGTACATCTAAAGAACCTTCTTGCTTAAACTTTTGTATATTTTTTTCACCCACAGTACCTTTCGGCCTTCCCCAATCAAAACCTTCTTTGATCAGAAAATCGCAACCTTCCTCCATCCCAATGCCTACGAAATAAATCGGAAGGACACTATAATAACTACTATCATTCAATCCTTTGAATATCACTTGTCCTGTAGCGTCCGTTTTTAGATAATGAGGGTCTCGATGCTGTCCTTTTCCTTGCTCGTCAACATAGTATTCTTGTAAACGGACTATCGTATTGGCACTAAACTTTTTGTTTTTTTTCAATTGTCTTTTGAACCAAGCAACATTCGAATCAACCACTAACACCTGAACCTTGATAGAAGCTGTTTTGTTTGTGTCTATCACCTTTTCCGCGCCCAATGCACTATCCTTATATAAATCCCCAATATCTTTTGTCCATCCTAAGTTTTCACGCGCTTTTTCCAACTTGTTCTTAAAAAAAACACTTCCAATACTGTCAACAATGTCGGCCGAAGCCTGCCATTTCAACTTTTTCAAATCAGATAGCGTTACAAGCTTAACACCTGCATTCAATTTGTCCGCCAAAACTTTGGCTACAAAGTCCGCATCGGCAACATCAAGGCAATAGCCATAGTCGAGCAATATCTTGGAAAGTTTATCCTCATCTATTCCCTTTGCCAAATTAATGGCTGTCTTAGTCTCGTATGCTTCCTCTACTTCTTCAAAACGGCTTTTATAATTATTAGCCAATCGAAAAAAAAGAAATCCGATAACGATGACTGATATCAGAAAAATAGTATTAAAACCAAGTCTGCGCATATTGGAAACAGGAACATTTTTCTTTAAATACTACTTCATCTAGTAAGTTGCAATTTTAAACTTTACATTCTCTTAGGACAACTCAATATATGCGGTATTAATATATTATGTTTGCGTATATGCGGTTTATCTAATTGAAAGGAGGTTTTATCTTTGAAATCTTTGTTAACCGTATGGAACACTAAAAAATGAAACATGCAGTCTTAAATACGAACACCATTACAGAACCGTCTCGTCTCCACAAACAGACCTTCCAACACGTTACACTTGCTGATAGCCAAGCATCCGTACCTGTAGAAAAGAGAGAAAATATACCTATTTCCGACTCTTGCGCACATCGCCTCACCGCCATCGGCGCCCACATCAAAACCTTACGTATTCAAAAAGGTTACACCAGCGCGGAAATCTTCGCCTACGAACACGATTTGAACCGCATCAGCTATTGGCGCATGGAAAGAGGATGCAACATCACCATGAACTCGCTGCTGCGCATCCTGGACATTCACAAAATCACCCTCAGCGAATTTTTCAAGGATATAGATTAATTCAGTTTACCGTTGGCTTCCAACCGGCCTTTTCTCACCATGGCCTTCTTCTCTTCGTTGAGAATGGCAGATGATCTTTCTTGGCTGAGCATATATCCGCCTGCTGCGTTCACTAGAATATCGGTATCGGATTCGTTGGAGGTGCGGCAGATCAACAGGCTTTGGTGCCTTACTCCTTTTTCGATGCCCGTAGCCGGTGTTTGAGGCCGAGGTCTTGAAGCGTCCCGCCCAATCTGATATGATAGGTTAACATTGACTGCGGGCCAAGCGGGAAACGCCGTCAGAATCCGACACTCAGAAACGGGTATCTTACTTCCTCAGAACCGGCAACCGAGATGCACCTTGTACCATCGCCCCATCATGGGGTAGTTCTTCACCACCTCGTAGGTCTTTCCCATAAAGTTCATCAGATCCGCCCCCACCTCCATCTCGGTTTTCCACACGCGGAAACGGGTGCTCAGACCGATGCTTTGGTCGGTATAGGGGCTGAGGCGATTGGAGGCGATATTTTCGTTGAGCGCATAGCGTTCCCCACAGAACAGGATACGGTAGTTCAGCGCCACATAAGGCATTTCGAGCGAAAAGGAGAACGCGCCCGAAAAACGGGGCGTATAGGCTACCTGATGCCGATAGGTGGATGAATGTCGGTCGGTAACATCCAATGCGTCTTGCAAGGTGCAGGACAGTTGTGCGTCGGCACGGAAAGCCGAGGCCGGCCACTGCTTGCCGAATACCGTTCCCACACGCAGGGAAGCATCCAGACCCGTTATCTCCACCCTCCCCACATTGAACATACTCCATATAAAAAGGTTGGACGTGGGATAGGCCACAATCTTGTCTTCCACCCAATTCCGATAGAAATCCACCGCAACCTCCAGCTTCCAGACCGGCTTGTCGATGAAAACCGTGATTCCGGCATCTACCTGCCGCACCTTTTCCGGCCGCAAGGATGTATTGCCCACCCTGCTGTAATAAAGGTCGTTGAACGTCGGCATCCGGAAAATATCCTTGTAGAAACAGCGCACAGCGATATAACGGTTGCCCAGAGGGAATACGGCAACCGAAGCGAAAGGACTGAACCTTGCCGCGTCTTCGGGGCGTTTTCCCGTTCTGACCCGGTCGAAGAAAGATGAGAGCAGGCCGTTGGCCATCACTTCCACAAAGGGATGCGTGTATTTGCCGGCCACATTCAGCCAGACCGAACCGCGACGGGGATAGGCGAAAACAGGCAGATTGGCGTGCAGGAAATTGAAGGCGGCATCCAAAGCCCCGCTGAAACTGAGACCTTGCACCGCCGTTTCGTACAACGTGGTCGTGCTCAGATATACTTCCTGTTGCCGGTAACGATTGTCTGTTTTTTGTTGAGAAAGGGATTCCGGATCCCGGAAACGGTTGTAGTTGAAGTTATACTTAACCACATTCTTCTGCATCACATGCGGAGAAATGTTCCAGGTATGTTTCAACACACCGAAAAAATTCTGGTCTTCCAAGCGTTGGGCACTCTTGGTGTAATAGTAGATCACCGCGCCCGGCAAACCGCGTTCGCTGCCGTAATAAAAGAATTTGCCTTCCAGCAGGTGTCGCCCGGAGGGTCGGTAGGCCACGTTCACCTCAGCGTTGCCGCTCTGCATATCCGAATTCTTCCGTTTGAGACGCAATACGGTGCCGCCCAAATCGAGTTTGAAAGGATAATCTCCATATATATAATCGTAGCGGGCATGCACGCTGATACCGAATTTGGGATGGAGTTTTTTGCGGAAAGACAATGCGGGCGAAATCTGTCCGAAGGATCCGAAGCCGAAAACCGCCGAAAAAGGGAGACCCGAATCGGCTTCCAAGGGGCTGTGGTTCTCGATGCGGAGAAAAGAGGCGGCCGAGAAATTCCGCGCCGGTTGAAAGATATTGGCCGCCTGCCCGTTGTAGAGCGCCAAGTATTTCACCTGTCCGATATAGATCTTGCTCAAGTCGAGTTGCCCGTTCTGGGCGTCGGCCAACAGAATGCCGTCGTAGGCCACGGCCGTGTGCGCCGCGCCCAAAGAGCGTACCGAAACGGTTTTCATACCACCCGCCCCGCCATAGTCCTTCACGTTTACACCGGCCAGTTGTTTAAGCGCTTCCCCCGCCTGCTGCGGATGGAAACGGTGCAGCTCCACACCTTGCAGGGCCTGTACGGAAGTGAGGGTGTTTTCCTTTCTCGGAGACTTCCTTTCGGCCCGTATCTGCACGGGAAAAAGATGCAAGGCCGTATCGACAGCGGGCTGCGCCGACAGCGTCGCCCCGCTCCCGCACAACAGCCACAGCATGACTGCGCTTCCGTAAGCGGCGGTTTTGCCGAAACGGAAGCGTATGGAACGACGGATAAGACCTCTTTGTTTTTCCATTCGGAATGTGTGCGGTATGTACGCACGCAAAAGTACGAATATGGGTTGGTTTTCCAACCGACCTTTTTTCGCCTCGGCATAGTCCGAACAAGTTCAGCCTCTGCGCATGGCTTAACGAAAAGGTTGGTTTTTCAACCGACCTTTTTTCGCCTCGGCATAGTCCGAACAAGTTCGGCCTCTGCACTCGGCTTATCAAAAAGGTTGGTTTTCCAACCGACCTTTTCTCGCCATGGCAGAAGCCAAGCTTGCTTGGCTTCTGCGCATGGCTTAACGAAAAGGTTAATTTTCTGTTGAAAACCCGTTTGGGGCGGGCTTTTTCTTTTCAAAAACATTCGCGACCTTTGCCGCGCCGTTTCGCTTATTTTGTATAAGCAATTAATTACAAGATTTTTACACACAAAACAACCTCCAATAAGAAAGCGCTATGTCGAATCTGCTTTTACTTTTGGTCGTGCTGCTCACCGCTATCGCGCTGGTGCTTGCAGGCTGGGGACTCGGTGTATGGATCAGTCCCCGTTCTTACAACAGGCTCAAAGAAGAAGCCTACGAATGCGGCGTACCCACCCGTGGCAGAAGCTGGATGCAATTCAAGGTAGGCTACTACCTGTTTGCCATTCTCTTTTTGATGTTTGACGTGGAAACCGTATTTCTGTTTCCCTGGGCGGCGATTGCCGGTGAACTGGGCTTTACGGCCTTGTGGTGCGTGCTGTTCTTTTTGGTGGTACTGACGCTGGGCCTTGCCTATGCATGGAAGAAAGGAGCCTTGACATGGAAATGAGAAAGCCCAAAATCAAGTCGATGGCTTACACCGACTTCAACGACAACGAATACATCGAAACGCTACGCAAGAACGGCGTGGGGGTCACGATAGGAATCTTAGACGAACTCATCAACTGGGGCCGTTCCAACTCGCTTTGGCCGCTCACCTTCGCCACCAGTTGCTGCGGTATCGAGTTCATGAGCGTGGGGGCCGCCCGATATGACTTTGCCCGTTTCGGCTTCGAAGTAACGCGCGCCAGCCCGCGTCAGGCGGACGCGATTATCGTGGCCGGTACCATCGTTTCCAAAATGGCGCCCGTATTGTACCGCCTCTACCAACAGATGGCCGATCCCAAATACGTGATCGCGATGGGAAGCTGCGCCATCAGCGGCGGACCTTTCACCAAGTCGTACCACGTGGTGCAGGGTGTGGATAAGATACTGCCGGTTGACGTTTACATTCCCGGTTGCCCGCCGCGTCCCGAAGCCTTGCTTTACGGCATGATGCAGTTGCAGCGCAAGGTAAAGGTGGAACCTTTCCTGGGAACGGTAAACAAGAAAGAACCCAAGAGCCACCGTTTCCCGGCCATCCATCCGGGAGAAGAACCGATTTTTGCCGAGAAATACACGGCTTCCGACAAAAACGAAAACGCATGAACACGATAAAGACGCATATTCAGAACATCTGTCCGCAGGCGGTTTTCGCCGAAGGGGAAAAGCCCGTTCTCGAGGTGGAACTCAGCCCCAGGGAACTTTCCGCCCTTCTTTTGCCGCTCCGTGAGGAAAAAGAGCTGCAGTTCGACTACCTCGAAGATCTGATCGGCATGGATTTCGGCGAGCAGTTGGGCGTGATCTACCGCCTCTATTCCACAACCCGCAAACATTGGGTGGTGTTGGTCTGCAAAGCCGAAAGCCGCGAGAACCCCACCTTACCCACCCTTTCGCACATTTGGGCGATTGCCGATTTCTATGAACGGGAAGTATTCGACTTTTTCGGCATCCGCTTTATCGGACATCCCGATATGCGGCGTCTTTTCCTGCGGCAGGACTGGAAGGGCTATCCGCTCCGTAAAGACTACGATGCCTCGGCCGACCTCAACCCCCTGCGGCTGGAGGCCGAACCGATGCGCGATGATACCGATGCGGTGATAGGCAAGGAAGACGGCGAAGCGGCCGAAGAAAAACATGTATTGTTCGAAAAAGACGAATACGTGGTGAACATCGGTCCCCAGCACCCTGCCACCCACGGCGTGCTTCACTTCCAAGTGTCCTTGGAAGGGGAACTCGTGAAGAAAGTGGACGTGCACTGCGGCTATATCCACCGAGGTATCGAAAAGATGTGCGAAAGCCTCACCTATCCGCAGACGCTGGCCATGACAGACCGCCTTGACTATCTGTCGGCCCACCAGAACCGGCACGCGCTCTGCGCCTGTATCGAAGAAGCGCTCGGATTGGAAGTGCCTCGCCGGGCCCAGTATATCCGTACCTTGATGGACGAGTTGAGCCGTATCCAGTCGCACCTGCTTTTCTATGCCACCTTCTGCATGGACCTGGGCGCGCTCACGCCTTTCTTCTACGGATTCCGCGACCGCGAAATGATTCTCAACCTGTTTGAAGAAACCACAGGCGGCCGTCTGATTCAGAACTACAACATGATTGGCGGCGTGTCGCGCGACCTGCACCCCGATTTCATCAAAAAGACGGGCGAATTCGTGCGCTATCTGCCCAAAGTGCTCAAGGAATACCATCAGGTGTTTACCGACAACGTCATTTTCAGACAACGTTCCAAGGGTATCGGTTTGCTGAGTGCCGAACAGGCGCTTTCCTATGGAGTTTCCGGCCCTACGGCGAGAGCCAGCAACGTAGCCTGCGACATCCGCAAGCGTATGCCTTACGCGGCCTATGGTGATGTGGAATTCAAGGAAGTGCTGCATACCGAAGGCGATTCGTTGGCCCGCTATCTGGTGAGGATGGAAGAAATAGAACAATCTCTGGCCATTATAGACCAATTGCTGACCAAGATTCCGGGAGGCGATTTCTGCGCAAAGACCAAACCGGTCATCAAATTGCCCGAAGGCCGCTTCTTCAAGAGCGTGGAAACCGCACGCGGGGAATTCGGCGTGTTTATCGAAAGCCGGGGCGACAAGTATCCTTACCGCCTCAAGTTCCACCCGCCTTGTCTGCCTCTGGTCTCGCTCGTGAATCCTTTGGTGAAGGGCAACAAGATTGCCGACCTTATCGCCATCGGTGCATCGCTCGACTACGTGGTGCCCGACATCGACCGTTAATAAAGAAAGTATAAATCCATAACCAAGTAAGAGATGTTCGATTTCAGCGTAGTAACCACTTGGATAGATCAAGGGCTGCGAAGCCTTATGAGTCCGGCGGCCGCCATCATCATAGAATGTGTGTTGATTGGCGTGGTGCTGCTGGCCGTATATGCCGTGTTCGCCCTGTTGCTCATTCTTGCCGAACGCAAGGTCTGCGCCGCGTTCCAATGCCGTCTGGGGCCCAATCGGGTAGGGTTCTGGGGAAGCATCCAGACCGTGGCGGACATGGTGAAGATCCTCACCAAGGAAATCATCGCTATCCGGCATACCGACAAATTCCTCTACAACCTCGCCCCTTTCATGGTGATTGTAGGCTCGTTGCTGGCCTTCGCCTGTATTCCTTTCGCCAAGGGATTGCACGTGCTCGATTTCAACGTGGGTATCTTTTTCATGATCGCCGCCTCCTCTATCGGGATTTTCGGCATCCTGTTGGCCGGTTGGTCCAGCAACAACAAGTTTTCACTTATCGGTGCCATGCGGAGCGGGGCGCAGATGATCAGTTACGAGCTTTCCATCGGCCTGAGCCTGCTCACGATGGTGGTGCTGTCGGGATCGATGCAACTCTCTCAGATCGTGGAAGGACAGAATGAACTTTGGTTCATCTTCAAGGGACATATTCCCGCCTTGATCGCTTTTGTGATCTATCTGATTGCCGGTACGGCCGAAACCAACCGCGGGCCGTTCGACCTACCCGAAGCCGAAAGCGAGCTTACCGCCGGTTACCACACCGAATATTCGGGCATGCATTTCGGTTTCTACTATGTGGCCGAATTCGTCAACATGTTCATCGTGGCCGCCATCGCCACCACGGTTTTCCTAGGCGGATGGATGCCGTTGCACATTCCCGGCCTGGATGGGTTCAACCATATCATGGACTATATTCCTTCCTTGCTTTGGTTCCTCGGAAAAAGTGCCGTAATGGTGTTTGTCATCATGTGGTTCAAGTGGACCTTTCCCCGCCTGCGCATCGACCAGCTCATCACGCTCGAATGGAAATACCTGCTTCCGCTCAACCTGCTCAACCTCATCCTCATGACGGTAGTGGTTGCCGCCGGCTGGCATTTTTAAATGATTAGACTTATACTTTAGATATCATAAGACATGAACGGATTCGTGCAATATTTCTCCGGCTTTTTCAAGGCGCTCAAGTCTCTGCTTACAGGGATGCGGACCACGCTCAAGATCTTTTTCCGGAAAAAGACCACCGAATGTTATCCCGAGAACCGCAACACGCTCCATGTGGCTCCAACGTTCCGGGGACGCCTGGAAATGATTCACACCGAAGACAACCACCATCACTGTGTGGCCTGCGGTATCTGCCAGATGAATTGTCCCAATGACACCATCAGGGTGGAAAGCCAGACGCTTACCGATGAAGAAGGCAAGAAAAGCAAGGTACTCACCGCCTACACCTACGATCTGGGACGTTGCCTGTTCTGTGAACTGTGCGTAAGGACCTGCCCTCACCACGCCATACGGTTCACCAACCGTTTCGAAAACGCCGTATTCACGCGCCAGAAGCTCGTCTTCACGCTCAACCGACCCGGTTCAAGACTACAGCCCAAAACCACACCGGCACCGGCAAACGATAAACCCGAAACCTCTAACCTCTAAAACCGGAACCACACCATGCAAGATGTACTTATCCTCAAAATCGTTTTCGGTTTCTTAGCCGCCGCCATCGCCGTATTTTCGGTAATGGCCGTAACCTCGCGCCGTATCCTGCGGGCAGCCACCTACCTGCTGTTCGTGCTGTTCGCCACCGCAGGCCTGTACTTCTTTCTCAACTATTCGTTTCTGGGAGCCGTGCAGCTGCTTGTTTACGCAGGCGGCATCATTATCCTCTATGTATTCTCCATCCTGCTCACCAACACCGACAAGGAAACCCGCGCCCCCTGGCGCAGCCTGCGACGCTGGATGGCCATGCTGGCCACCCTTTGCGGCATCCTGCTGCTGGGCTTCCTGCTGCTCACCAACACCTGGCCCGAAGCCGAACTTTCCATGGCGAAGGAAATCGATATGAAACTTATCGGCCACACGCTGATGGGAAGCGGAAAAGGCCAGTACCTGCTGCCTTTCGAAGTAATGAGCGTACTGTTGCTGGCCTGTATGGTGGGCGGTCTGCTGATTGCAAGAAAAAGAAGTTAAAAGCGGATCTAACGTTTAAGACAACCGTCGATTAAATCAACGCATATGGAACCTATCATTTCAATGGAATACTACCTCATCGTGTCTTCCATTATGTTTTTTGCCGGTATCTACGGATTCATCACCCGAAGGAACCTCATCGCCATACTCATTTCGGTAGAATTGGTCCTCACGGCCACCGATATCAACTTCGCGGTGTTCAACCGTTTCCTGTTTCCGCACCAACTGGAAGGCATGTTCTTCTCGCTGTTTTCCATCGGGGTATCGGCGGCCGAAACGGCGGTGGCGATTGCCATCATCATCAATATCTACCGCAATATAAAGAACGTGGAAGTCCGTAATATCAAAAAACTCAAAGACTGATGGAAGGCTCGATTCTTATTCTGCTACTGCCCCTTTTGGGCTTTTTGACCTTGGGATTGGCGGGAACCCGCCTCAAAGGCAAGACTGCCGGCTATATCGGCACCGCCCTTTTGACGGTCTCCGCCCTTACCGCCTATTTTACCGCCGCCCGTTATTTCGGACTGGCAAGGGTTGAGGGTGTACGCCCCTCGCTGATTCCCTTCAACTGGGAATGGATGCGTTTTTCCGAAAACCTCCACATTGACCTCGGCATCCTGCTTGACCCCATTTCGGTGATGATGCTGGTGGTCATCACCACCGTGTCGCTCATGGTTCATATCTACAGCCTCGGTTATATGGAGGGAGAAAAGGGATTCCAACGCTATTACGCGTTCCTGGGGTTGTTCACCTTCTCGATGAGCGGGCTGGTTGTAGCCACCAATATCTTCCAGATGTACATCTTCTGGGAACTCGTGGGCGTTTCCTCCTATCTGCTCATCGGTTTCTACTACACCAAGCCCGAAGCGGTGGCGGCTTCCAAAAAGGCGTTTATCGTTACCCGCTTCGCCGATTTGTTTTTCCTGATGGGCATCCTGTTGCTGTCGTACTACACCAAGACTTTTGATTTCGGCCTGCTCTGCAGCGGTAACGCCAGCCTCTTTGCCGATGCCGCCGGAAAGACCTTCTTAGGCGGTGCTGTGCTCTCTTGGGCTACCGGCCTTATCTTTATCGGCGCGGCCGGAAAGAGCGCCATGTTTCCCCTGCACATATGGCTGCCCGACGCCATGGAAGGTCCCACTCCCGTTTCGGCCTTGATCCATGCGGCCACGATGGTGGTGGCCGGGGTTTTCCTGGTGGCAAGGCTCTTTCCAGTCTATTTCTTCTTTACACCCGAAATACTGCACGGCATCGCTTACGTGGCGGCTTTCACCGCCCTTTACGCCGCGGTGGTGGCCTGCGTGCAGACCGATATAAAGCGCGTGCTGGCCTTCTCCACCATTTCGCAAATCGGCTTCATGCTCGTGGCGCTGGGCGTTTCGGGTATGGACGGACACGAAGGAACGGGCTATATGGCGGCCATGTTCCACCTTTTTACGCATGCCATGTTCAAAGCCTTGCTGTTTTTGGGCGCGGGTGCCATCATCCACACCGTGCACAGTAATGAGATGTCGCATATGGGCGGCCTGCGCAAAGCCATGCCGCTTACGCACATCACGTTTTTCGTAGCCTGTCTGGCCATCGCCGGTATTCCGCCTTTCTCGGGTTTCTTCAGCAAAGACGAAATCCTTTCGGCCGTCTTCGCGTTCAGTCCCTGGTTGGGTGCGGGCATGACCTTCATCGCCGCCCTGACGGCTTTCTATATGTTCCGTCTCTACTACAACATATTCTGGGGCAAGCCTGCCGAACACGCCCATCCCCTGCATGAAGCACCCGCTACCATGACTTCGCCTCTCCTTTTCCTGGCGATCGTTACCTTGCTGGCCGGCTTCATTCCTTTTGGAAAATTCGTCAGCAGCAACGGCATGGAATACATCATCCATCTTGACCTGCGCATCGCCGTCTCCAGCGTGCTCATCGCCTTGGTAGCCATCTTCTGTGCCCGCGGCCTCTACCGCAAAGGCACCAGCGCGATTCCCGATAAAATGGCCGGATTCTTCGGCCCTTTCCACAAAGCCGCCAAGAACCGCTTCTATATTGATGAAATCTATCAATTCATCACCCATAAGATTATTTTCCGTTGCATCTCCACGCCTCTGGCGTGGTTCGACCGCCATATCATCGATGGCACGCTCAACGGAATCGCCTGCATCACCGGCAAGGGAAGCCTCGCTTTCCGCTGGATGCAGACGGGCAACCTGCAATCCTACGCCTTGCAGATGATAGGCGGCTGCCTGCTGTTGCTCTTATGGATATTGTTCCTGTAAAGATTACCGAAGTTTGATTCAGATAAACATACCGACATGAACCTCTTATCGATTTTTGTTCTTCTTCCGGTACTGATGCTGGCCGGTCTGTTCCTTTCCCGGAACCGCAGCCAGATCAGGACCGTTGCGGCCACGGGGGCTTCGCTCCTGCTGGTGGCGGCGGTGGTACTCTGCATTCTTTTCATGAATGAACGCCAGGCCGGCAACACCGCACCCATGTTGTTCACGGCGCACGCCGCATGGTTTCCCGCATGGAACATCGGCTACAGCATAGGGGTGGACGGCATTTCGGTGCTGATGATCCTGCTCTCGGCCGTGATTGTCTTCACCGGCATCTTCACGTCCTGGAACATAGACCCGCTGCCCAAGGAATATTTCATGTGGTTCTGTCTGCTTTCCACCGGTGTATTCGGGTTCTTCATCTCGCTCGACCTCTTCACCATGTTCATGTTTTACGAAGTGGCGCTGATTCCCATGTACCTGCTTATCGGCGTATGGGGCAGCGGAAAAAAGGAATACGCGGCCATGAAACTGACCCTGATGCTGATGGGCGGTTCTGCCCTGCTGATGCTGGGTATCCTCGGGGTGTATTTCGCCTCCGGGGCGCAAAGCATGAATATCATGGAAATGGCGCAGGCCGGTATTCCGGTTGCACTCCAACGCTATTTCTTCCCGCTCGTGTTCGTGGGGTTCGGTATCCTCGGAGCCTTGTTCCCCTTCCACACATGGAGTCCCGACGGTCATGCCACCGCGCCTACCGCGGCTTCGATGCTCCATGCGGGCGTGCTGATG